>JAQBAU010000059.1:0-47156 GCA_032126655.1 Desulfobacterales bacterium | reverse complement strand
CCTATTGCGTGAGTATCCCGATCACCCACGGGTGGCTGTGGGGGCAATTGTCATCAAGGACAACCGGGTCCTTTTGGTGAAACGCAGTCAACCACCGGGCGAAGGGCTCTGGGCCATACCAGGAGGCGGGGTGGAGTTGGGCGAGACGCTTCAACAGGCAGCCGAACGGGAGATCATGGAGGAAACCGGACTCACAATACAGGCAAAGGATCCTGTGTACACATTTGAAGTCATCGAACCGGATGACGCTGGTAGACCCCGATTCCACTATGTGATCGTGGACCTCATGGCCGACTACGTGAAGGGGGAAGTCAACCCCAGCGATGATGCATCCGAGGCCCGGTGGGTCACACCCCAAGAACTGGAACACCTGCCCGTTAGTGAAGCCACAAGAGAGGTTCTTACAAACGTCATTGGTTTCGGTTGCTGACGTCTAGTATCGCGTCTCAGGAATAACTTACACAATTCCATGATTGTCACATCCCGCATAACGACGACACGTTAAATCCGAAATTCGAATATCGAAGCACGAAACAAATCCGAATGACCAAAATTCAAATGACCGAAACATCTCACTGTTTAGAACATTTGAGAATTTGGGTTTTGGTCATTGTTTCGAATTTCGGATTTCGTGCTTCGGATTTTGTGTTTTAACGAATCAACGCGGATATCATCAAGGTTTTGGCTTCAGTAAACAACTTCTGGGACACGATACTGCCCTTCTACTGCCTGAGCGCATCCGCAACTTCGTCCGGTCCGTACTTTTCATTGTTTGCTTCGTCGAATTCTCTAATGTTGTTGGTGGAGTCGGCAACAGCGGTAAAGTTGTATTGTGCCCACTCATAGTTGCCCAGTGTATATGAAAAGGAAACCGCTTCCGCTTCCCCAACGGAGATGGAGACCTCTTCAGTTATCATTGTCTATCCAGGGCACTTATTGGATCTGTAGATACCCGCTTACCATGAACTGAACGGCAATGACTGCAAGGAGCAATCCCATGAGCCGCGTGACAACCCGAATGCCGCCCACACCCATCACCCTGATAATCGAAGCCCCGAAACGAAAAACAAGATAGATGGTCAGGCAGGTTACAATGATAGCACTCAACAACAAGGGAGTGCTTACGGGACTGTCCGGGGTTTGTTGCCATACCAGGACGGCGGTGATGGCGCCGGGTCCGGCCAGCAACGGTGTTGCCAGCGGAACCAATGCGACATTCTCTTTTGCAACCCCTTCTTCTTCCTCCTCCGAAGTGCTCTTCAGCCCACTAGGGATAACTCGCATCATCTGCAAGGCATAAATAAAGAAGATAAAGCCTCCTGCCAACTGGAAGGCCGGAAGGCTGATATGAAAAAAGCGCAAAACAAAATCACCTGTGATCGCAAAAAAAGCAAGGATCACGCAGGCTGTCGAGGAGGAAATCGCAGCCATCCTGCGTCGTTCGGAAGGGGTGTTCCTTTCCGTGAAAAGGAGAAAAAATGGCAAGTTGCCCAAGGGGTCCGTGATGATCAACAGGGGAACCAGAATTGTTATCAGAGATGCTAACGTCTGCATGATGACCCTCTTATCAGGTTTGAGAAACGCTCTTGGGCTGCAGGGACCGGCTTTTCTGAAGAGCATCTAACATTTTTCAGGATGAGAATCAACAAAACTATGCAGTGAGGTCTTATAATATCTTGATATTGCTGGTTTTCGTCGAAGGTCATCTTGAAAGATCGCCTCAGTTTCCAATCCGGGGCCACAATTGTCTCGTCCTGGGGCAGGACACCGGGAAAAGGGGGGCATACCCCGGGTAAGTTGGCCACTTTTTTGTCTTTCTTGAGCAGTTTTTTGTCTTGACAAATCAGGACATTTTGTGTATATCCGCGGGACTTACGCTCCAATCCATAGATTAGGTTCCGGCTGGAACCGCAAGGACCACCCTGTATGAATCTAAAGCATCTCCTCAAGGAAAAAAGGTCTAGCATAATAAAGAAATGGTGCAATGCCGTGCTGGCCACCTACCCTGAACAGAGCCAGAAGTTCCTGAGGAAACAGAAGGATGCTATTGCCAATCCCATAGGAAGCACGATCTTCCAGGGGTTGGAATCCATATACGACGAATTCCTGAACAATCCGGAATCGGACGAAATCTCCCTTTTTCTGGATGACATCGTTAGGGTGAGGGCTATTCAGGAGTTTTCTTCCTCCCAGGCGGTCAGCTTCATTTTCGAACTAAAGGCAATAGTCAGAGAGGAACTCAAAGCCGAAGTCGGACAAGGGGATATTTCTGAGGAGCTGGTTTCGTTTGAATCTGAGATGGATGGCCTGGCCATGCGCTGCTTTGACATATATACGCGGTGTCGGGAAAAGATCTTTGAGATAAGAGTCAACGAGGTAAGGACTCAGTCAGCCAGGTTATTGAAAATGGCGGGGTTGGTCTGCGAGATCTCGGATAAGCCAGGGGATCACGAAAACGACCGGGTAAACAACGGATAACATTACAGAGAAGCGAGGGAAGACTAAATGAACGTCATATTAAGTCTCGTTATTGCTCAAGGGGTAATTTTCGCACTTGTAGCCATTCCCTTGGTTGGCGTGTGGGGATTGCACCTTCAATGGCTCTTCGGAATTGTCATTCCGTATCTTGCAGTCATCATATTCTTCGCAGGCATCATTTATCGGGTGATGCAGTGGGCGAAGTCCCCGGTGCCGTTCCGCATCCCTTCGACATGTGCACAGCAGAAATCCCTACCGTGGATCAAGTATGGGTATGCCGAAAAGCTGGACAACCCGGTGAATACCTCCGGCGTTATAGGCAGAATGATCCTGGAGATTTTCTGTTTCCGGTCCTTGTTCAGAAATACAAGGATGGAATACGGGACGGGAGAGAGTATCACATACAAGCCAGCCAAGTGGCTGTGGCTGGCAGCCATTGCGTTTCATTACACCTTCCTGGTTATCATACTCCGGCACCTCAGGTTTTTCACCGAGCCCATGCCCTTCTTTGTGCCGATTATTGAAAAGATCGATGGCTTCTTTCAAATCACCGTGCCCACGCTGTATCAAAGCGGCTTCTTGATTGGGGCGGCCCTGACATTTCTCTTGTTGAGAAGGCTCATTGACCCCAAGCTGCGCTACATATCTCTAGTCGCTGACTACTTTCCGCTGTTCTTGATCTTATCCATTGCTACAACAGGCATTCTGATGCGCTATGTGTTCAAGGCGGACGTGGTGAGCATCAAGGAACTCACGATGGGGTTGATTACCTTGCAGCCGACGGTCCCGGAAGGAATCAGCGTGCTCTTCTACATTCATATATTCCTTGTGAGCGTACTCTTTATGTACTTCCCATTCAGCAAACTGATGCACATGGGGGGTGTCTTTCTGAGTCCCACGAGGAACCTGTCTAACAACAGCCGTATGGTCAGGCACATCAACCCCTGGAATCCAGAGGTCAAATATCACACCTACGAGGCTTATGAAGACGATTTTAGAGAGAAGATGATAAATGCCGGCTTGCCAGTGGACAAAGAGGGAGCGGCGCCCGCGGCTGAAGCGGCAGCGTCAGAGGAATAAGGAACAAATCTGCAAAAGGAGCTATCATGGCAGACACACCTAAACCTGAAGACTTATTAAAGATTAAGCACACCCCCTGGCAATTGGGGTTGGAGAAAGGCTGGCTGCGGACTGCCCCTGATGTTGAGATCAAGCCGGGCATGCACTGCTATGCGGGTGAGGCAAAAAACGTTAAAGCCGTAGGTATGCCAAACCCAAGGCAGTGGTCTGCAAGCGATGAAGACTGGAAGGTCCCGGAGAACTGGAAAGAGATCATCCTGGATGGATTTGACGATCGGCTCAAAAGATTCCGCTCCTTCAAGCTCTTCATGGATATCTGTGTGAGGTGCGGTGCATGCGCGGACAAGTGCCATTACTTCATCGGCTCTGCAGATCCGAAGAACATGCCAGTCCTCAGGGCTGAGCTCTTTAGATCGGTATATCGAAAGTATTTCACAAACGCCGGAAAGGTGTTGGGGCCGATTGCCGGGGCTAGAGCCCTTACCTACGATGTACTCAAGGAATGGTGGTACTATCTGTACCAGTGCAGTGAATGTCGGCGTTGCTCTGTGTTTTGCCCCTACGGGATTGACACGGCCGAGATCACCATGCTCGGCAGGGAGTTGACCAACCTTCTGGGGTTGAACATCGACTGGATCGCCGGGCCTGCCGCCAATTGTAATAGAACCGGGAATCACCTTGGGATCATGCCCCACGCCTACAAGGAGATGATGGAGTTCTTTGTGGACGAAGTCGAGGATGTGACGGGTGTCAGGGTGGAGCCGAGTTTCAACAGGAAAGGGGCCGAAATTCTTTTCATCACCCCTTCGGGTGATGTATTTGCCGATCCTGGCACTTACACTGCCATGGGTTATATGGCGCTTTTCCACGAACTGGGGATCGACGTTACCTGGAGCACCTACGCCTCAGAGGGTGGAAACTTCGGCATGTTCACATCAAATGAGTTGATGAAGAAACTAAACGCCAAGATGTATGCCGAAGCCAAACGCCTAGGCGTAAAGTGGATTCTTGGCGGAGAGTGCGGCCACATGTGGCGAGTCATCAATCAATATATGTCTACCATGAATCAAGAACTTGCTGAGGGGAGTAATCTGGAAAATCCTGTTTCCCCCATCACGGGCACGAAGTTTGAGAATGCGAATGAAACCAAGATGGTTCACATCACAGAATTTACCGCAGATCTCATTCGAAACGGCAAGCTGAAACTGGATCCAAGCAGAAATGACAACCTGAGAGTCACGTTTCATGACTCATGCAACCCAGCTAGAGGTATGGGACTTTTTGAAGAACCGCGCTACGTCATCAAGAGCGTGTGCAACAATTTCTATGAGATGCCCCCCGGTTCCATTAGGGAGCAAACGTTCTGTTGCGGCGGCGGTTCAGGCCTAAACGCAGGGGAAGATATGGAACTTAGATTCAGAGGGGGACTTCCAAGAGCCAATGCTGTCAAGCACGTTCACAAGAAGTACGGCGTGAATATGTTAGCGAACGTTTGTGCCATTGACAGGGCCGTACTACCAGCCCTCATGCAATACTATGTCCCTGAGGTGGATGTCACCGGCGTTCATGAGATGGTAGGAAATGCCTTGGTCATGGAGGGTGAGAAGAAGAGGGAAGTGAACTACAGGGGTGAGCCCCTGCCAGGAATGGAGGATAGTGAGGATGTATGACGGAGGAAAAATCGTTGCCGGAATAGTCATCGGTCTCATTTTTTTGACATTCCCCATCTGGTACACTCATGGGACAACTCCGCCAAAACCGGAGGTCAAGCTTCCCGAAAAAGAGAAGCAGTGCGTGGATACGAGAGCGTACATGAAGACCAAGCACATGCAGCTGCTGGATCTGTGGAGAGACTCGGTGGTTCGCGTGGGCAAGAGGTCGTATCTTGCTCCTAGTGGTGTAACGTACGATATGAGTCTCCAGAACACCTGCATGAGCGCGGACTGTCACGCAAAGAAGACGGAGTTTTGCGACCGGTGTCACAACTATACGGGTGTTGTACCGTATTGCTGGGATTGCCATATCCAACCCAAGGAAGAGAAACTCCAGGCAGAGGAGATGCACTGATGGGCGTTGATAGAAGAAAGTTTTTGAAAATCGCCGGAATGTCTACGTTGGGCGCAGCAGCCATACCTGCCACCAGTGTCCTTGCAACCACCAATCCGGTCGAATGGATGTATGAGCAAACGGGTGGCTTTACGCCGTCCGAATTACTCCTGCATTTCTTTCACAAGCCGGCCGGGTTCAAACCTGCAGATGCCCTGACAGGTTCACGGTGGGCCATGGTGGTGAACGTGAAATCGCTCGACGAGGAGGTTGTGGAGGCCTGCAAGGAGGCCTGTCATCACGTGCACAATGTGCCCGAGATCGACAATCCAAAGCACGAAGTCAAGTGGATTTGGGAAGACGAGTATGGCCACGTCTTTCCTGCCAAACACCACGAGTATGTGGCTGAGAAGTATGAACACACCCCATTCCTCGTGATGTGTAACCACTGTTTCAATGCTCCTTGCGTGCGGGTTTGTCCGACAAGAGCAACGTTCAAGAGGAAGAGCGATGGCATCGTCATGATGGACATGCATCGCTGCATCGGGTGCCGTTTCTGCATGGCGGCGTGTCCTTACGGGTCAAGGAGCTTCAACTGGAAGGACCCGAGGCCATACATCAGAAAGGAAAACCCGGGGTATCCTACTAGGACGAAAGGCGTGGTGGAAAAGTGTCAGTTCTGTGCAGAGCGTCTTGCTAAGGGGGAGATCCCGGCATGCGTGGAAGCTGCCCAGAAAATCAGTAAAGAGAAGGGTAAAGAACCCGCTCTCGCATTTGGAGATCTAGGAGATCCGAACTCCGAAGTAAGGGCGTTGTTGCGTGAAAATTACAGCATTCGGCGCAAACCAGAGCTTGGAACGGGTCCTAACGTCTATTATATCGTGTGAGGTGAACTATGCTTGAGAAGGCGTTTGTTGGAGGACGGACTTATTTGACATGGATGGCATGTCTCCTTGTCTTTATGGGGTTCGGCTTTATTTCATGGCTCTTTCAGTTCACTGAAGGCCTTGGTGTCACCGGAATGAGCCGGGATATCTCCTGGGGCGTGTACATTGCCAATTTTACGTTTCTGGTTGGCGTAGCCGCTGCAGCCGTGATGGTTGTCATCCCTTACTACATTCATCATTATAAGGCCTTTGGGAGGATTACCATACTGGCAGAGTTCTTGGGGGTTGCGGCTGTTTCCATGTGCCTTTTGTTCATTCTGGTCGACCTTGGTAACCCGGTTCGGGCCTTGAATGTGGCATTGCATCCCACACCCAATTCGATCCTTTTTTGGGACATGATCGTCTTGAACGGTTATCTGTTCTTGAACATCTTCATCGGGTGGAACATCCTGAGTGCTGAGCGAAAGAATTCGCCGCCCCCGCGATGGCTGAAGCCTTTCATATACCTTTCAATCCCCTGGGCCATCAGCATCCACACCGTAACAGCCTTCCTTTACGCTGGTTTGCCCGGGAGACACTTCTGGCTCACCGCCATCATGGCAGCGCGGTTTCTGGCATCAGCTTTTGCTGCCGGGCCGGCAATGCTCATCCTGTTTTGTCTTATTGTGAGAAGAACAACCAAGTTTGATCCCGGCAAGGAGCAGATTCGAACACTTGCGGGCATTGTCACCTATGCCATGATCTTAAATGTGTTCTTCTTCTTGCTTGAAACCTTTACGGCCTTTTACAGCCAGATACCCGGGCACATGCATACGATTCAGTACCTGTTTGGCGGTTTGCATGGACACACCGGGCTTGTTCCGTGGATGTGGGCGGCTACCTTTTTTGCAGCGGTTGCCCTTGTACTGTTGATTGTGCCGGCGGCGCGCAGGGCAGAGGATGTCCTGGCGGTTGCCTGCGTGTGCGTCTTTATCGCCTGTTACATTGATAAGGGCGTGGGGTTGGTTATCGGAGGGTTTATCCCGAATCCGTTTGAGCGTGTTACCGAGTATGTAGCAACTGTTCCGGAGGTGTTGATCACGTTAGGAGTTTGGGCTACCGGCTTTTTTATTATGAGCCTTCTTTACAAGGTAGCTATCACCGTGAAAGAGGAGCAGGAGCAGCTGAAAGCTTAATCAAACCATACATAGAACAGATAGAGGGGTTCACTCCGGCTGGGGTGAGCCCCTTTTGTTTTTGTGGGGTGTTTTTTTTGGTAGTGGCAGAAGGTTTGTCTGAGATGGGTTGAAAGGCTCAAGGATTGTGAGGACCCATCTCAATAATGTGGATCAGGGTTGAGGGCCCCGCCTGACGCCGGGACTTCGCAGATGCTCGGCTGCGGGACAACGGGGAAAAATATTTGCTGTTCCTCGTTAAGTATGTGGGTTCGAGAACATATAAAAGGGGCGGCCATTGTAGCAGCCGCCCCTTGCATGTGAAAAAGACCCTATTTCTGGGCTGGAAGCGTTACACTAGTGGGCATGTTCATGCCCGTGGTCATCGGGCGCAGACTTGCCGGCAGCGTTATAAGCAGTCCTGGCAGCCAGGCCGACAAGCAAAATTTCATAGATCCACACTGCCACCCAGCTGTGAAAGAGGTGTATGACAAGACCTCCACCAATGATTGCAGGTACTCCAAAAACAACCAGGATTCCTAATAGTCTAGCAAGATCCATATCGAACTCCTCTATTTAACCCTTCCAGTTTCAAGTCAATGATGCTCATCGTGTCCGTTCCCACCTTTCTTGCAGATCACGTCGAGGAAGGCACGAATACCGCAGTAGTGAAGAATGATGACCAAACATAACAAAACCGTGTAAAGGGAACCCATAAAGACAAAATGTACAGGGTCGTTTACCCATTCAAAAGCAAATGGAAACATGGCAGCGTCCTTCCTATAAGGGGTTTAGCTCCTTCTCTTGAGGAAAGATCGGCAAATACCGATACGAGATTGATATCACAATAACACCCACCCACACAAACATGAGCGTGCTGGCATATTCTACCCAGTTCGGATGATAGCTCACAAACTTGTCAAACGACATAACGGGTACTGCAAGCGACTGTACGGTCATGATCCACCGATTCATAAAGATGCCTGAACAGTTTAGAATACAGGCCAGAATCAAAAGGTTCTCATTCTGCCGCGCCCTTTTATTTAGCAGGATGATCATCGGGATGACGCCCAGGATACCGAGTTCCATAACCAACACCCAGTAACCGTAAGGCTGATTTGTATAGAAGCTGCGGAAAGGAGCTCCTGCCTTGCCGGCAACAGCAATCCAGTAAATGGTATCCATGGTCTTCAGGACAAGATAAAGGGCCAGCAATCTCCCGGAAATCTTGGCCAGAATATCGAAGACGTTTCTCTTGACGAGTTGCTTTCGGGCAAATCTCTCTGTGATCCAGGTGATCAGGATAGTGAAGCACGGGCCACAAGCGATGGCCGAAAGAATGAACAGGAAGAATGTCCACGGCCACACCAAAAAGCCTTCCCGGAAGGCAAAAGGACGACCGTAGAGCACGCCGGGGACGCCACCCAGTGAGCCCTGATGAAAGAAGGAAAGAAACACGCCGATGGCTGCAATCGTCGGCATGGCCTCATGAAGATGGTGTGCCATACCGTGAAAGAAGCCAAGTTTGTTTATCTGACGGTTTTCCAGAATCAAAGGGAGGTACTCAATACACAGGACCATGAAGTAGCACGTGATGCAGAAAGCCACCTCTGTCAACATGGAGTGGACATTGGCGTGCCAGAAAATGAACCAGCCTCTCAAGGGCTGACCGATGTCAACGCCCAGTATGCCCTGCGCAGCCGCGTAGCAAACAACTCCGATGACCACCGCATAATTGACGATGTTCTTGAGCTCATCTATTTTCACGACATATCTTAGAAAACCCGTGAAAAAAGCTCCAGCGCCCAGGGCAATGACCCCCAGGTCTGCGGCAATCCACAACCCAAACGGGAAGTTGTTGTTCAGATAGGTCACATTGAGGGCCAAGCCCCAGCACATGACTGCGGCGAGAACTCCGACCATTAGAGGGCCGTGCAGTATACCGAGCCATACAATAAACCATCTGAGTTGACACCGTTTGGTACCTTCCGGAAATAGTGCAGAATCAAATGGGGCTGATGCAGAATCCATAACAAACACTCCTTCTATGAATTAAGGGCTAGCCTGGCATGATACCCTGATTTTTACCTGTGTAGGCGTGGGCGGCCTTTCGGACCCAGTCCCTCGTTGAAACATAGTAGACCTTGGTGTTGGTGCCGAGCTTTTCCAGAAGCCGGAAAGCATTAGGATCCTTCTTCAACTTATAGACCTTGTGGTGCGGGTCGTCCAGATCCCCGAAAGTAATTGCTCCGGCAGGGCAGGCCTGCGTACAGGCTGTTTGATATTCGTCCTCATGAAGCTCGCGGCGTTCTTCTGCGTAAGCCTTGTTTCTTGCCCGCTGGAGACGATGGTAGCAAAAACTACATTTTTCCACGACACCCCGCATACGAACCGACACGTCGGGATTGAGATAGTTTTTCATCCCCTTTGGCCACACCGGGTCCCACCAGTTGAAAACACGTACGTGATAGGGACACGCGGCCATGCAGTAACGGCAGCCAAAGCAGCGCGTATAGATCTGACTCACAATGCCGGTTTCGTGACTGTAGTCTGTTGCTGTTGCCGGGCATACTGACACGCACGGTGTGGCATGATGGTGGTCTTTGCCCTCACAATGTTGACACGGCCTGGGAATGTAAGAGATGTCTGCATCTGGAAAAGGCTGGCCATTGGAAATCTTATAAACTCGCATCCAGAGTTGACTGCGCAGCCTGTCACTATTGTCTTTCCTAAAGGGTAAGTTGTTCTCAGCCATGCAGGCCACCATGCAGGCGCCGCAGCCGGTACACTTATCCAGATTGACGACCATACCGTACCTGTAAGTCTTTGTATCTCCTTCGCCGTGATGTGCCTCTTTCATGGTTACCTCTTCTTAGTCATTATGCTCTGGTCAGTTTGGCCCGAATACCCCAGGTGGCGCACAGGCCAGAAACCGGGTCTTCCACAACACCCATAAGGCTATTTGCGCTGATACCTTTCCCTGCCAGGTAATCGTCGTAAGCCGTATGCCCAAGACCCTTGGGGATGCCAATGAGGCCAGGCATGATGCCCTCAGATAGATGCACGAGCACCGTTCCTTTTCCCTTGGGGGTTGTGAGCGTGGCATGCAGACCTTCGGAAAGGCCATATTCGGCAGCTGTTTTCGGGTTGACCTCCACGAAAAGATCATTCCCTTTCAACTCATTTTCCTCCATGGTCTTTGTGCAAAATGGCGGGTTTCCAACGGCGCCATCTGCCAGTCGCATCAGCTCCGTGGGGATCAAAATGAGCGGATACCTAACGGCATTACCCTCTGGTTTTATCGGCTGATAGTGAGGTAAATACCCAACATCTTCGCTTATTTCTTTGCCTGCTTGGTCAAAAGTCGAGACATAGAACTCAAACTTACCCGAAGGCGTGCCAAAGGTGCTACCCCATGTGGAAAGTCTGTAATCCGCCTCAGCCACATAGCCCATTTCTTCCAACGTGTCCCACTTTTCGCCCATGGTGTCCTTCAATACGCTTTCATAGTCTCCCCATGGGAAGGCCTCAGCAACGGTTCCGCCCAAGGACTTGGCGATTGTCATGAGAACATCTCCCACATGCTTAGTGTCAAACTGAGGTGACACTACTGGTTTGCACAACCCGAGAACGGGCTTGTGCAGGCCAATTGGCGTTGGAACATCCTCCCATCGTTCCAGATAGTGATGATTAGGCAGAACAAGGTCGGCATTAAAAGCCGTTTCATCCAGGAAGGTGGAAAAACTCACCACAAACGGAATCTGCTCAAACGCTTTGGCCACGGCCGCAGAGTCCATAGTGGTGAAGCATGGATCGGCACCCTGTACAAGGAGGGCCTTGATCCCGCCTCCGTCTGACCCACTGACAATCTGAGGCCATCGATCCGGCAGATACTTGGTCAAGGGATAACGGCTCGTACCGGCGCCATCTGCGCGGGGCATGCTGGAACCGGCCCAGGCAATGTTGTCCACCACTACTTCCGGCCATGGCTGCATTGCTACTTCGGGACGTGTCGACACCCCTCCCGGTTTGTTGATGTTGCCCACCAGGGCGTTAAGCGCATGGACGGCCATGCATTCGTAAAGGCTTCCTGACGTGGTTCCTTTGCCACGACCCCACACTGCCAGGGGACGCTCGGCTTTTGCAAAGGCACGGGCAAGATCCACGATCTTTTTGGCAGAAAGGCCTGTGATTTTGGACACGTTTGCCGGTCCATATTCGTCCATGACAAGCCGTTTGAACCCGGTATAAGTCTTGCCAGTAACGTCACTCCAATCTTCAAACCCAAATGTCTGGCTTCCGATAAAACTGAAGTCGTATAGTGATTCTTTGACGATCACGTGGGCCAATCCCATGGCCAGGGCGCCTTCTGTTCCAGGCTTGATGGGGTACCAGTCGTCGGCTTTAGCTGCCGTGTTGGACAGACGTGGTTCGATCTGAACTACCTTGGCCCGTTTTGTCCCGTTCCCTGATCGCCATATGCTGTGCGCTTGAATGACCCGAACAGGTGCACCCCATCCTTCGATGAGGCCACTTCCAAAACTCAATATGAAGTTTGCTCCCTCCAGGTCATAGCCTACCGAACTGTCAGCTCCCTGCATGAGCTTGAGAGTCAATTCATATGTGTCCTGGTCAGAAGCTGTGCGAATGAAATTCGGGGAACCGTAGGCTTGCAGGAATCGGCTGAATAGTTGCGGCACAGTCCCGCGATCCGAATCAAGGATTGCTGCCACCTTATGCGCCTCGCCGTGATGTCGCAGTGCGGAAAGTTTCTCGACAACCTCGTGAATCGCTTCTTCCCATGAGATTCTTGAAAAATGGCCCGAGCCTCTCTTTCCCGAACGCTTTAGCGGACCTGGAGTCCGCCAAGGGCCATACAGGAGTTGAAGACCGGATGCTCCCAGGGGACATATTCCTCCGTCATTAACAGGGTATCCGTCTCTTCCCTCTATCTTGGTGGCACGTTTTTCAACTTTACGAACCGTGATACCGCACCCGCCCGGACACAGCTTGCAGACGGTGTCCGCGTTGCTTACTTCCCCCCGCTGAGGAAGCTTGCCTTTCAGACCTCCAAGCTGGTACCGCGGCCAGAGCTCCTGGCTCCAGATGGTCATATCGTCCATCAGCTTCCAGTTTACCGGGGTGAGCATAAACCCGGTACCGGCTCCAATCGAGAATCCAAGCGCGACCTCAATAAAAGTTCTTCTGTCCAGTTTCATAGACCTTCCCCTTGCATATAACCAATAGGCAGTATATCCGACACCTTACTTGTGGCACTGAAAGCAGGCGCCTTTGTGTCCTGTCTTTTCCAAGTGGCACTCAGCACAGTCGTCCATCTTCATGCGATCCCAGGTGTGCTTCTTGTAGCCAGCGATGTTATATCCCCAGATGTCGCGGCTGTACAGGGTGAGACGATTGTACTGGTAAGTCTTCGTGTGCGTGGAATCCCCGATCTGCCCGTGACAGGTGGAGCACTCCATCCCCCCCATTGTTATATGGGCTGAGTGGGAGAAAAACACGCACTGAGGTTGACGGGCATAGATGAGCCAAGGGATCTCCTTGCCCGGCTCAACGTAATCCTTGACGAGTTTGGCTTCTTCGGGATGGCTTCCAAGCTGTTCTTCATGGCACTCAACACAGGAGGCCAGTTTGGGAACCCCCGAGAAGCTGCCATCATCGCGGAAATAGTGACAACCTTCGCATTCACCCGTTTCTGCCACATGGAGCTTGTGGTTGAAATCAATGGGCTGCAGTTTCTTACCGTACAGGAGTTGCGGGAAGAGTATCCAACCGGGCACAAAATGGGCCCCAAAGCCCACGGCCAACGCGATAATGGGTATCAGAAACCGCCAGTTCCCTGGTTTTGCCGGCTCATGCTCTTCTTCAGCAGGCGCCCCTTGCGCGGCTTGCTCATCGCTTGCCTGTTCCTGCTCCTCAGCTACAGCTTGCTCTTTTTCCTCTGTTGTGCTCATGGAAACTCCAAGTCGTTAAGTTTTTAGAGGTTGAGATAATAGGACGTCTGTAACTATGGGTCATGCTGGTTCATAACGACGGGTAGCGCCTCAATTCACCCCATTTCATCCGTTTGTCCAGATGGGTGCGGTGACCTTAAGACGTTCACTTTGGTACGGGTTTGTGCCAAAAAAAGACTTTTTTGTCAGATGAGACTGTACGGTGAAAATGCCGCGATTGATACTGCGAAAAGCGTATCGTCCCCTTTACCCAAAAGCCCTGATTTTGTCAAGGAAAAATCACAGTAAAGCCATAAAACTTAAGCGTTTTAGTCCGAATTGCGGAGCAGGAATACGTCACCTACCTGACAAGCAAAATACCGATCCCCGATGCGGGCTCAAGACGCCGTCAGAATAGCAACAATCGCCATTCATCCCTGCCCATTTTACAGGATGGGCGAAGAAAGGATGCTCCTGTCTTTCAGACCAGGGACTGACTCACTGCGTGTCGACTATGGGAAGGAACCGGGGGGATAGGTCAGGGAAGCTTTCGGTACAAGTAGATGTAAAAGATGACTTGTACGGCTTCAACGAAGAACCCGAGGGCGTAGAGGGGAGCATGTTTACGGAAGATGAATTGCAGCGCAAACAAAATGGCTGCCAGCACCAGAGAGATTTGTAAGACCTTGATGCAGAGCCTGGCTTCGGTTGGCCTTCTTGAGGCTGTAAAGGCTAAAAAAGCGCGGGTGCCCGGCACGGTAACCGCCAGTGAGAACCAAAACCTCTCCGTTGGGAAGAACACGACCGGCCAATCTTGGCCCGCAAAAACCTGGTTTGTGACAAGGATAATCCAATCTGGATTTACCAGAAAGAGGACCCCCATGGCCACGTAAGTCATGCCCATCAACTCTAACGACCACTGGATCCCTTTTGAAAAATGCTCTGCTCTCACTTCCCTCACGATGTGGCCATCTCTTCAAGAATATCCTTCTTGATTCGATCGAGCTCTTCCCGACTAATACGGGACCCTTTCATTCCGCCATTCAGGGCAGCTTCTGACAAAAAGCAACGGCCTTCCTCATTGATCAGCAAATCCACGTGGGCATAAGGAAACTTCCCTCGCTCCATCGCGGCACGGCAGACGGCAAGCTGGTCGTCTGTAATGGAATAAGGTTTGCTGGTTCCACCTACTGTGAGGTTCATTCTGAAGTTATTTGGGTTTTCACGCGTATAAGCTTCGAAATAATCGCCCGCCACAATGACCCGTATGTCGGTGTAGTTCTCAACAAACGGCTGCAACACAAACGGGTATGCGATGGCATTGTAAGAAGCTTGGTTATACACGGCCTCAGTATTGTCCCACCGATGGACCCCGAATCCGCATTGAAGATAGTCTTCCTTGGTGACTACAGCACCGATGCCGTGTTGATTATATGTATTGATAGCCTGCATCAAATCTGCACGCCTGGCAATAATCAGCGTATGAGGAAGCATCCAAGGTCGAAGGGCAAGGGCCTGGGCAACTTTGGAACGACCTAAGGTCTGAGAGAGCGCAGAAGGGAAAATCCGGACCCCCCTTTCTATAAGGTCAACAAAGGCGCGGTGCTTTAGATGCTTAAAGCTGAGCAACCCGATGAAACAGTCGCCCGCCTTAAGCGTATCATATCGTTCCTTTAGCTCGAGGTTCGTTCGGATAATCACAAGAATTCCCTAACTATTTGCTTTCCAGGGCAAGCTCGATTAGCCGGTCCAGCAGTTTGCCGAATGATATCCCGGCGGTCTTTGCGGCCAGCGGGAAGAGGCTAACAGGCGTCATCCCCGGGATTGTATTCGTTTCCAATACATGGATGGTTTCATCACGAATGATCATGTCAGTGCGGCTGTATCCGCGACAGCACAGCGCTCGATGCGCTGTGGCCGCACACGATTGGGCTTGGCGCGAGAGCTCCTCATTGATACGGGCCGGGCAGATCTCCCGGGTAGCCCCCTCCTTATATTTTGCCTCATAGTCAAAGAATGCATAGTCTGACTCCGGGATGATTTCAACAATGGGAAGCAGCTCGAGGTCGTCATTTCCGAGAACGCCCCCCGTGACCTCAGTCCCGTCAAGATAGGTCTCCAGGATCACATCGGCACCATATTGATAGGCGCTTTCCAGGGCTTCGGGCAGTGCTTCCGGCGTCTGCACGATCGTCGTGCCAATGCTCGACCCACCGAGCCTCGGCTTGACCACGACTGGGAACCCGAGTTCACGGGATATGACTTCCGCATCATATGCCTGGCCTTTCGTAAGAACGTGAAACGGAGGTACCGAAAGCCCTGCCTCCATGTAAAGACGTTTTGAAGTCCATTTGTCCATGGCCAGGGCACTTCCCAACACGCCGGAACCCTGATAGGGGATACGGAGGAGATCGAAAAGACCCTGAACCGTGCCGTCTTCGCCGTACGGTCCGTGCAATACGATCAGTGCCACATTTATCTCGGATGCGTCCGCTACAAGCTTTCCAAGGTCGGTCGCCGGATCGAAGCGGGTGACGTGATATCTGGTTTTGTCGAGGGCTTCGTATACTTGATTGCCACTCTTAAGAGAAACCTCACGCTCAGACGAAATACCACCCGACAGCAAGGCTACGTTGAGTTTTGTCATTGACCAATAATGTCCTTTTTAACCTCAAGGTACTCGTCTATGGTGATCAGATCTTGTTTCAGGAGAAGGGCAAGTTTGGTCAGTTCTTCAGCAGGGCGGGTCGTAGAATCTTGAATTTGCTTAGGGCCTTCAGAAGCGGAATACTCAATCGTGAGTGGTTCCCTGGGCTGTCCCAGCTTGAAACTTGCAAGTCCTCCAAGAAGTGTCACTTCTACGCTGCGTCCTTCAAAAAGGGGATCTCTAACAATATCTCTTAAGGTCTTACCGCGCTTTTTGAGATGCTGCCACCACAGGTAGCATGATCCAACCACCGCAACGAGACCAAGGGCCAGTATCCATGGCAGGTGTGCAACAACACCCCCGAATAAGAACATTATGGCCCCGAGGCCGATGATCAGAACCACGTGAAAAACGAGGACAAAGTAGGCAAGGAGAACACCCTTGAAGATGCTTTCCTGTGGCTGAGGTGAGTGGTGAGTCTTATTCTTCATTCCATCCTCTGGCAGGACATTCGGTACACTTTGGGTCTTTTCTTACGCAGAATGTGTGCCCAAGATGGACCAGAAGTGCATGGTACTCGTTAAACATGGTGGTGTCAGGCTCCAGGCAGTCCATGAAAAAATTCCTAAGCTCATCGTAGGGAATCTCTTCAGGAGTGCAATTATGCCTGAATAGGATCCGTCTCGTATAGGCATCAACAACAAAGGTCGGTTTGTTTCCAGCGTAAAGCAGGATGCTGTCAGCCGTCTCTGGTCCGATCCCGTTGACGGCCAACAACTTCTCCCTCAATGCGTCAAAGTCCTTGGTAAAAAGCTGATCAAAGTCCCCGTCACTCTCCTCGAACAGGAAATGAACAAAGTATTTCAGTCGCCGGGCCTTCACATTGTAGTAGCCCGAAGGCCTGATCGCTTTTGCCAGATCTCGGTCCGGCACATCGTACAAACCGCGCGGCGACAGGAGACGTCTTGCTTTCAAGTTGGCTATCGCCTTGGTTACATTTCGCCATGCTGTATTCTGGGTAAGAATAGCACCAACAGCGACTTCAAACCCGGAGTCGGCCGGCCACCAATGCCTTGGTCCAAAGGCCTTGTACAGCCTGGCATACAAGTCGAGTAGAGTGGTCTTCCTATCCAACATATCGAATCAACGCCCAAGCCGCTCCACAAGCTTCTTCTCATAGCGTTGATCCATCTCGAGGTTGACGGAGGTTTTGCGCAGAATGTTCAACCTCGTAATAAGGAAATTCAGTTTTTTCAACTGGCGGTACTTGGCTTTTGTATCTTCCATGCCGTCCAGGAGATCCTCGGCCTGTGCAATCTCTTTTCTAAGAGCAATTTCCTTAGGCACGTAGCCGGAGTTTTTCAGAATTTTGTAAGCAATCCGGAGATCCTCCGGCACGTTGGAATCGTCCTCAAGCTTGAGCGGCTGGCCTGCCCCAGGCAGGTCGTCAAAGGCTCCCTCGCGGATGGCTTCAAGTATGCGTCTCTCGGCGATTTTCTGAAAGCAGATCATATCTCGTAGAGTTTCTTGTCTACAAAGAGGTTCACGACATCATCGTCAAGCCGTCCTGCTTTAGCTTCGGCCTTAAGGATTTCGCCGGCCTTCTCAGGAGCCATGGCACGGCGATAGGGGCGGTCTGCAGCCGTTAATGCATCAAAGATGTCTACAGCGGCCAGGATCCGAGACTGGAGAGGAATTTCCTCCCCTTTGAGTCCTTTCGGATAACCACTTCCGTCAAGCAGCTCGTGGTGCGAAGCTGAAAAGAAAGGGACATTCTGCAAGGATTTGGTAAAGGGGATGTTCTCAACAATATTGTATGTCAGTTCGACGTGGGTTTGGATCCTTCGGTATTCCTCAGCCGTCAAATTCCCTTTTCTAACGGAAAGGTACTCCACTTCCTTGTCAGACAGATACGGGATCGTATCCCCGGCCAAGTTCTTGTAGGTCTTGGATGCTATGCTTTGCAGGGTTGCAAAATCCTCATCTGAGAGAAAATTGGATCGGTTTGCGTTTTGGATCAGACTTAGCTCCTCCTGTATTTGCTGCGCGGCTTTCCCTGATCCTTCACCTGCTCCGTCAATGGACCGTTCTTCCCTGCCCCCCTGGCCAGAGGGCTCCGTAGTCGAAGGGTCCCTGGTGCCCTCGCCCACAAAACCTAGCTTGAAGGCCTTAATGAGCTCAAAACGGTTGACAATGCTTTCCATTGCCTCGTCGCTGAGTCGATTGTTCTTATCCAAGATCTGCTCGGGGACACCGATTTTGCCTATATCGTGCAACCAAGCTGCATATGAAAGCTCCTCTAACTGCTCGCGTGAGAAAGACACACCGGCGAAGGGCCCGGTGCTTTGTTCATCAATGGCCTGTGCAATAGCCCTGGAGTAGGCTGCCACCCGTCTGGAATGACCTGCGGTGTGAGGACTTCGAGCATCAATGGCCGTGGCAGAATACCGAATCAGGGCCTCAAATAATGCCTTAATATCTGCAATCAATGTGGCATTTCGGATAGCTACGGCTGCTTGTGATGCCAGCGACATGATAAGGTGTTCGACGGACTTTGGGAAAGGGAAGATCTTACCTGTCTCGTCCATCGGATTAATCAACTGAAGGACTCCCAGAATTTCTTGCTCGCGATCCTTCATAGGCACAACAAGCATAGATCGGGTCACATAGTCATTACGCATGTCGAAGTCAGGATTGAATCTGTACGGCACGGTACTTGGCAGGCTGTAAACGTCCTCTATGTTAACAATTTCTCCTGTTATGGCTACATAGCCCGCAATGCTCTCCCTGGAGAGAGTTAGGGGGTAAGGTTTGAACCCTGGAGGAGGATCGGGTCTCCGGCTGAGAGTGTCGTTCTGGCTTACATTGAAGTAAAGCGTTTCGTCCTCATCCAGTATGTACAGACTGCCACCGTCTGCACCGGTGAACTCCCTCGCCTCAAAGACAATCAGTTCAAGCAGATCCTCAAGATTGGTTTCACTGGAAAGGCCAATGCCGATCTGGTTCAGTTTTTCAATCTGTTCTTGTAGCGCCCTGTCTTCTGGCAATCCCTTTTCTCCTTTAATAGGCATGTTGGACAGGATCCTGTCTTGAGATGAACAGCCCATCTCTATGAGACAAGGCCCCACCATGCTGGAAGACTCCAGCCCCCGCACAAAACCCTTTACTTATATAAGATTGCGGACGATCTTTCAAGACTTTTTGCCTCATGGCTTAAGCTGCCATGTCTGGTCACAGCCGAAGGGTGGTTGCCTCAGAAGAGGAGAGTGTGGTAATCAATCGCTTGTTACATAAGCTGGAGTGTCTCTGGCAGAACGTGTAAGGCAGTCTCAAATTTCGAATCAGGAGCTATGATGACCGGCCATCAATTCGGTTACGCAAAATTGGATCAGCCTGGGGTCCTTCAGGTGATTTTCCATCCTCGGCAAGAGTACGACTCGGAACCCCCACCCAGTGCCGTAGATCATGACGTTGTTGTGGAAGAGGGGGTTCGCATCGGTGCCCGCTTCCACATGGCGGGTACGGGAGATCCGAACATCTTGTTTTTTCACGGCAATGGTGAAATCGTCGCTGATTATGACAGCATCGGCCCCATGTATAACGAACATGGGTTAAGCTTCCTCATAGTGGACTACCGAGGCTACGGGAAGAGTGGCGGGGTACCCACGGTTACGTCTATGATGCGAGACGCCCACGTCGTGTTCAAGGAGGTTCTAAACTGGCTGCAGGCCGAGAATCGAACGGGGCCGCTTGTGATCATGGGTCGTTCCCTGGGGAGCGCCTGCGCAATAGAACTGGCGGCTTCAAACGAAGACGACATATCGGGGCTCATTGTTGAGAGTGGTTTTGCCCTCACTGTCCCGCTTCTGAGCTGTCTGGGGGTTGACACACAGGCTCTGGGCATCACAGAGGCGGATGGACTAAAGAACAATGAAAAGATCGCCCAGTTTGCCAAACCAACCCTTTTCATTCACGCCCAGCACGACCAGTTCATTCCTGTGACGAGTGCAGAACTCCTGCAGGTTGAGTGCGCGGCACGCAGTAAAGAGTTTCAGGTGGTACCTGGTGCTGATCACAACACGATCATGATCCAAGCTGGGAAACGCTATTTTGAAACGATTAAGCAGTTCACCAACAAGATTGAGGGTAAGCGTGAGAAGCGTCTTTTCCGCGACAAGAGAAACATGCCTAAGCGTTGATATGATTGCCACCTAAGGATACCCATGAAGGGCACCAATTGACGACAGTCCTATAGATGAGCCAGCCAAATTTTTTCTTGACATGGAGAAAGGTTTCATACTAAAAAAGCACCGCAAATGAGGAGAGTAGAATGTCCGGTTATCTAGTACAACAGGAGAGGAAGAGCAATTGGTGCTGGTGGTGGTGCAGGAGGGGTTTATCCACTGCCTGAGAGGTAACCGGGTTCTCCGGTAGGCATTCCAAGCCGTGGGGAAGCTCCTTACCCACGGCTTTTTCTTATTGAAGGGCCGCGGGTTGATAAAATGCTCGCGGCTTTTTTGTGAACTGTGGTTAGCCAATCTGAGGGGTAAGAGCGTAAGCTGCAAAGAAACGCCAAACTGAGGACCCAAAAAGGGGGTTTTTGTGATTCACCCTAGCAAAGAAGAATTTATTCGGCTAAAAGAGCGATGCAACGTCATCCCAGTCTTTCAGGAGTTGCCCGGTGATACCGAGACACCTGTCAGTCTCTTCAAAAAACTGGCTCAGGGCCCTGAATCGTTTCTGTTGGAGAGCGTAGAGGGTGGAGAGCGATGGGGACGCTACAGTTTCATAGGGCATCGTTCCAGGTTGGTGGTCAGGGTACGTGGTGAGGAAATAGAGCTCACCTCTCGCAACGGAGAGCAGAAGAAATTCAAGACTGAGCCGTTTGCCTACCTCAAAAACCTCATGGAGGGCTTTTGTGGCGAGGCCGTGGATGGGCTTCCGAGATTCTTTGGCGGTCTCGTCGGCTACATGAGCTATGATATGGTGCGCTTTCTTGAAGACCTGCCGCCAAGCAGACCAGACGATGTGGGCATGCCGGACGCTGCTTTCATGATGCCGGAGCAGGTCATCATCTATGACAACCTGACCCAAACGATCAAGGTGGTTATTAGTTGCTACGTTCCGGATGACGTGGACTGCGAAGCTGCCTATGACGAGGCCGTTCAGCAGATAGAAGAGACGGAGAGACTCCTTGAGACCTCTGTATCATCTCGGCCACAGCCAAGGGACTCACGGGAAGATCTGGAACTGACGGCTAACATGGATCCAGCCCAGTTCGAAAGTATCGTGGGCACCGCTAAAGGATACATCGAGCAGGGCGAAGCGATCCAGGTGGTCCTGAGTCAGCGTTTTGAAACTGATCTTTGTTCTGAACCTTTTGAGATCTATCGGGCCCTCAGACGGGTCAACCCTTCTCCCTACATGTATTACTTACAGTTCGATGGCGAAATTGTGATAGGTGCGTCTCCCGAAGTTCTAGTCCGGCTGGAGAACGGTCGAGTGGCGCTGCGGCCCATAGCTGGTACCCGACCACGAGGCAAAGATCCCGCAGAAGACTTGCGGTTGGAGGAAGAGCTGCGTGCGGATGTTAAGGAACAGGCAGAACACATCATGCTTGTGGATCTGGGTCGAAATGATGTTGGCCGAGTGGCCGCTGTGGGCACGGTTGAGGTAAAGGACCTGATGATCGTGGAACGGTACTCCCACGTGATGCATTTGGTTTCCCATGTGGAAGGGGACCTGGCCCCGGACCTGGATATGTTTGACGTCCTGGGCGCCTGTTTTCCAGCGGGCACGGTTTCTGGAGCGCCCAAAGTGCGGGCCATGGAAATCATAAACGAGCTTGAGCCTACTCGACGGGGACTCTACGCAGGCGCTGTTGGCTATTTTGGCTTCTCCGGAAACATGGATTTCTGCATCGCCATTCGTACCATGCTCGTACGTAATGGGCGGGTTTACCTGCAAGTCGGTGCCGGGATCGTTGCGGATTCGGACCCGGCCCGTGAGTATGAGGAGACGGTGAACAAAGGCAAAGCAATGGTCAAGGCTTTGGAAATGGCCAACAATGGACTGGTGTGAATTGGGAGGGTTGAGATTTGATATTAATGATCGATAACTATGACTCGTTTACGTACAATCTTGTTCAGTACCTGGGGATACTGGGTGCTGATGTGCGGGTGCAACGCAATGATAAGACGAGCCTTGAAGAGATTCAGTCCATGGCCCCGGAACGGATCGTTATCTCTCCTGGACCCGGCGCCCCACAATCAGCAGGGATAATCATATCCTTGATCCAGCACTTCCATGAGGAATTGCCCATCCTCGGAGTCTGTCTGGGTCATCAGGCTATGGGAGTTGCTTTTGGCGGCCGGATCGTTCGTGCTACACACCTGATGCACGGTAAGGTTTCGCAAATTCACCATGACGGACGCGGTGTCTTCCATGGCGTGCCCGACCCTTTTGTTGCCACCCGTTACCATTCTCTGGCCGTTGAAGAGAAAAGCCTTCCATCCTGTTTGGAAGTCTCGGCAAAGACAGAGGACGGTGAGATCATGGGGCTGAGGCACCGGGACTACCCGGTGCATGGGATACAATTCCATCCGGAGTCTATCCTGACCGAAGAGGGGATGAATATTTTACAGAACTTCTTGGATCTATGAGAAGCTTTCGTGTCAATAAGTGTACTACGATCGGCAAAGGGGGAAGATTATGCTGAAGGAAGCCATCCAAAAAGTAGTAAACGGCACCAATTTGCAGGAAGAAGAGATGGAAGCTGTTATGGACGCGATCATGAGCGGTGAGGCAACTCCAGCCCAGATAGGTGCTTTCATCACGGCCTTGCGCCTTAAAGGGGAAACCGTGGAGGAAATCACAGCGGCTGCACGGGTCATGCGCCGTAAAGCGACGCACATCAAAGCCGATGACGCGCTGGTAACCATAGACCGGGACGATATCAACCTGGATATGGAGACGGTAATTGATACCTGTGGTACCGGAGGAGACGGCACCAACACATTTAACGTCTCAACAACGACGGCCTTTGTGGTCGCCGGCTGTGGGCTGCGCGTGGCCAAGCACGGCAACCGGTCTGTTTCCAGCCAATGCGGAAGCGCGGATGTCATTGAAAGCCTCGGTGTAAACTTGGATGTCCCTCCTGCTGTAGTCGAGAAGTGTCTCAACGAGGTCGGGATTGGCTTTTTGTATGCACCTGCTTTGCACGGGGCCATGAAGTATGCCATTGGGCCCCGTCGAGAGATCGGTATCCGTTCCATATTCAACATCCTGGGACCCCTCACCAACCCCGCAGGGGCAAATGTCCAGGTTCTTGGCGTCTACCAGAAGGACCTGACGCCGGTTCTGGCCGAGGTTCTAAACAAGCTGGGTTCGCGCGGTGCCTTCGTGGTATACGGGGAAGGTAGCCTTGACGAAATCAGCATCATCGGCAAGACCCAGGTCAGTCAACTGAAGGACGGTGAAGTGAGTACATACATGATCGAGCCGGAGGACTTCGGCATGTCTCGCGCCGATTTGAATGACATCCGTGGTGGCGACGTACAGAAGAATGCCGGTATTGTGCTGAGTGTGCTGAAAGGTGAGCCGGGTGCCCGGAGAGATATGGTGCTGCTTAACGCTGCTGCTGCGCTCGTGGCGGCAGGACGGGCCGGGGATTTTTCGGAGGGTATCACTCTTGCTGCAGAGTCAATTGACTCAGGACGTGCCTTGGAAAAGCTGGAAGGAATGAAGAAGATCACTAACGAGTATAAAGAGTAGGGCAGTAGGTCGGTTTAAAGAGAAGACTTATCACGCCTCAGTATAAGGCGCATGCCGCAAAACACGAAAGAGACAAAGACACGAAAAGTTTATATTATTTTCTATTTCGTGTTTCTCTTTTCGTTTGCGGCTTACGCCTTGAAAACAGTGCGTGCTTTCGTGATAGTTCTTTGATTCTTTTTCTACGAGAAGAAATATGATTCTTGATGAGATTATAGCCAAAAAGCGCCAGCGGGTGGATGCGCTGAAACAGAAGCACTCGCTTTCTGATCTGGAGAAGGCTGCGGCTTCTGCGCCACCGCCCCGCGATTTCTTTCATGCCCTGCAAGACGGGGGGATGCCAGCAGTCATTGCTGAGATCAAAAAAGCTTCTCCTTCGGCTGGGGTGATTTGTTCTGAATTGGATGTAGGGGCTCTTGTTTCAAGTTATGAAAAGGGGGGGGCTGCGGCGCTTTCGGTAATTACTGAGGAAGACTTTTTTGACGGAAAATTGGAATATCTTCGCGAGGCAAGCGACAAGAGCCATTTGCCGGTACTCTGTAAGGATTTCATCATTGACCCCGTGCAGGTGTTTGCTGCGCGAGCTGCCGGTGCGGACGCGCTCTTGTTAATCGCTTCTGTGCTCGAACAGGATTCTCTCGTCAGTCTGCTGAAAACCGCTCGTTCACTCGGCATGGAGTGTTTGGTGGAGGTGCACGACGAGGAAGAGCTGATCCGGGTGTTGGCCACTGATGCCCGAATCATTGGTATCAACAACCGCAACCTCCAGACCTTTGAGGTCGATCTGCAAACAACCCTGGGGCTGCGCCCCCTGATACCGACAGGTCGACTAGTCGTAAGCGAGAGCGGTATTAACGAACGCGCTGACATAGAGACTCTTGCGGCTGGGGGGGTAGACGCGGTGTTGGTTGGAACGAGCCTTATGCGTGCCACCGATCCCGAGCAGAAGCTCAAAGAACTGAGAGGGAAGTCATGATGTCTGACAACCCTCGGGCTGTGTGGATCAAGGTCTGCGGCACAACCAACTCGGAAGATGCCTTAGCTGCCGCTCAGCTGGGCGCTGATGCCATTGGTTTTGTTTTTGCTCCAAGCCCGCGACAGGTCTCTCCAGAGGCAGCACGAGAGATTATCAAGACCCTCCCTTCTCTTGTCCAAACGGTGGGTGTCTTTGTGGATGAGGACCCCGAAAAGGTGGCATACACTGCCGATTTCTGTGATCTCGACCTGCTTCAATTCCATGGAAAGGAGACCGTCAGCTACTGCGGAGGGTTTGGACGTCGGGTTATCAAAGCTTTCCGGGTGCAGAACGAGGACGACCTGCAAATCTGCTCCGAATACATTGGCGTTGTGGAAGCCTTTTTGCTGGACACCTATGTAGCCGGTCAATCCGGGGGCACCGGCGTCACCTTTGACTGGGGCCTCGCTCATGCTGCCCGAAAATACGGGCGCATCATCTTAGCCGGCGGACTCAACCCGGACAATGTCGTTGCTGCCATCAGGGCGGCGGACCCTTATGCTGTGGATGCCAGCAGTGGCCTCGAACAAAAGCCTGGAGTAAAGGATCATGCTAAAATAGCTCATTTCATTCAAGCTGTGCGGCAGACCAGGAAATCGTGAGGTTTTGCATAAGAACAGATGCTGGATGCTGGTCTCTGAATACTTGATAGAACACGAATCAGTTACTCTTTAGCCAGAATCCAGAATCCAGAATCTGCAAGCCTATTCGTAGATTTCATTGTAGAGAGATTGCTGATTTAAACAAATTTCTTTAGGTGCGTGCCATGAAAAGACCAGGATACTATGGGCAGTTCGGAGGGGCCTTCATTCCGGAAATCCTCGTTGCTACTTTTGAGGAACTGAAGGGCGTGTTTGAACAGGTCAAGCAGGATCCATCCTTCTGGGGGACATATCAAAATTTGTTGTCCACATATTCCTGCCGGCCAACCCCCGTCACGTATTCAGAAAACCTGACGCGCCAATTCAATGGGCCGGAGTTCTATTTTAAGCGTGAAGACTTGAATCACACGGGTGCTCATAAACTAAATAACGTGATGGGCCAGGGACTCGTGGTTCAAAGAATGGGGAAGGGGCGAGTCATTGCTGAAACCGGAGCCGGTCAACACGGAGTGGCAACGGCCACCATGGCTGCAAAATTCGGGTTTGATTGTACGATATATATGGGCGAGGTGGACGTAGCCCGCCAGCGACCTAACGTCTTTTGGATGGAGCAATTAGGGGCGACTGTGGTTCCGGTCAAGGACGGGGCCCGTATCCTGAAAGATGCTATAAATGAGGCCCTGCGAGACTGGGCCACCAATATGGACACCACGCACTATGTGCTGGGAACTGCGTGCGGTCCGCATCCGTTTCCAGAGATGGTTTCCTATTTCCAGTCGATTATTGGCAAGGAAGCCAAGGAACAGGTGCTCAATCAAGTGGGTCGGCTACCTTCACGGGTGTATGCCTGTGTGGGCGGAGGGTCGAACGCACTCGGCATTTTCAGCGGCTTTGTTAGTGACCCACAGGTGGAACTTGTAGGCGTCGAGGCCGGGGGAGAAGGGCTGGAAACGGGCAGGCACGCGTCGCGCCTGGCTTCAACTGATGGCGATGTAGGTGTAGCTCAGGGATACAAGACCTATTTCTTGCAGGATGACGACGGACAAATGGTGGAGACGCACAGTGTGGCAGCCGGATTGGATTACATTGGAGTATCGCCTATCCTGTCTGCCTATCATGAAGAGGGTCGGGTAAGATTCGAAGTAGCTACCAATGACGAGGTTCTGGCGGCTACCCGGCTGACGATGAAAAAGGAGGGGATTATTCCAGCCCTCGAATCTGCCCATGCATTGGCGGGCGCGTTCAGAGAGGCCCCTCAAATGTCCAGAAATGATGTGATACTTGTGAACCTGTCGGGTCGCGGCGATAAAGATATTTTCACGATTGCAGACGCACTCGGGGATGTAAGCTGGAAGGATTTCATTACCGCCAAGGCGGAGGCGTACAGTGCTTGAAAACTATATTCGGCAAAAAGTGAGTGAAAAAGGTCTCTTGCTGATGGCTCACGTGGTCGTGGGCTATCCTGATTTGGAAAGCAGTTTCGAGCTGGTGAAGACCATCGTTTCAGCTGGTGTGGACTTGATGGAATTGCAGATTCCCTTTTCCGAGCCGATCGCTGACGGCCCTGTCATACTGAAGGCGAATCAGGCTGCCCTCGCCAGCGGGATCAAGGTGAATGATTCCTTTGCTTTTGCGCATCGCGTTACCCAGGCCTTCGATATTCCGTTTCTCTTTATGACTTACTACAATGTAGTGTTCAAGCGAGGCGAGGAGCGTTTTTTTGCCGAGGCTAAAGACGCAGGGATCCAAGGGGCAATTGTGCCCGACATTCCTCCTGAAGAAGGGGAGAGCTATGTGCAGGCTGCCTTGGCCCACGGCGTGGATTCCATTTTCATTCTCTCCCCAACCACCACGCCGGACCGTCTATCCTACTTGGCAGGTTTTGGCCGCGGCTTTTTCTACTGTGTTGCTCGAAAAGGGATCACCGGCGCCAAGACCAGCTTTTCTTCAGAGCTGGATGAATATCTCGACCGCTGCAGGAAAGTGACAGAACTCCCTTTGGCATTGGGATTTGGTGTCAGCCTGAAAGAGGACGTGGACTTCTTGAAAGGGAAAGTAGAAGTGGCCGTCGTGGGTAGTCAAGCCCTGCGGGTTTTAGATGCTGATGGCGTTGAAGCTGTTGGAGACTTTTTCCGCCAACTCCGATAGAAGCCATTTGAAAACCCCATCTAGCGCCCGATGGCTGTGTTGCAGAACGGCTCAACTTGCTCACATACTACCATGTATGCTCCGCTTTTTCGCCGACCTACGCCTTGCCCTCGAACGCGATCTGAGGTTTTTAAATGGCTTATAGTCCACATCCATGAAGCGACAGGAGGAGAGTCCGCCGTTAGAAAACTGAGCACTGAACCCTTGTTATCTACTTCTTCGTGTGTTGTGCCTTCAGTAACTTCCCAGAACCCTTAGATAGTCGGTATTCTTCTCGAGTTGGTCCAGCACGGGTTTGCAGGAGGCGGATTCAATGTCTGCCTCAAGATCAACATAGAACATGTACTCCCAGGGCTTTCCGTGGATGGGACGCGACTCGAGCTTTACCAGGTTAATACCGTGCTCCGCAAACGCCTTCAGTGTTTCGAAGAGCGCCCCGGGCTTGTTGCCCGTTGAATAGATTAGCGAAGACTTCTGGCGTGAGCCATTCTCCAATGGCCTCGTGGAGATTACAACGAACCTGGTAAAATTCCTCGGATTGGTCTCGATGCTTTCCTGGATGACTTCCATCGCATAGATTTCGACTGCTGCCTTGCTGGCAATGGCCGCGTCGGTTTTCAAGCCTCCCTCTTTGACTTGCTTGACAGCCGTTGCCGTGTCCTTGGCAGAAACCAGTTCCCATTCTGGATGCTGCTCCAGAAACTGCCGACATTGTTGGAACACCTGAGGATGGGAAAACACGCGCTCTATGCTTTCCGTTCTTTCTCCTGGGTGACCGATCAAGTGGTGCATGATGCGAAGAGTGATCTCTCCGACTATTCTCAGCTCATATTCAACGAGGAGGTCGTAATTCTCGTGGATACTGCCGGTTAGCGAGTTCTCCAAAGGGACCACACCGAAGTCGACCTCCCCACTTCTGACTGCCTCAAAGATGTGTCTGAAGGAAGACATGGGGACTGCTGCCACGTCGCTCCCGAAATACTGGGTACATGCTCTGTGGCTAAAGGTTCCCAACTCTCCCAGGAATGCAGCGCGTCGATCCCCCTCGCCCCTATCGGCGGTCATGCGTCTGACAGCTTCTGCTTTGTACAGATAGCTAAAATCGAGCTGTTTTCCCACAACCGGAGCAATGACGTAAATGTCGCGCATCAGCCGTCCGAACTGTTCAGGGTAGAGGCTCTGCGGTCCGTCGGATAGAGCGTTGTCCGGGTCGTTATGCACTTCAATCATCAAACCGTCCGCGCCTGCGGCGATGGCGGCCCGAGCCATCGGACTTACTTTCTCCCGGATGCCGGTGGCGTGGCTGGGGTCAATGATTACCGGCAGATGGGTCAAGTTCTTAATTACCGGGATGGCGGAAAGATCCAGGGTGTTGCGCGTATACGGTTCAAACGTACGGATCCCCCGCTCGCAGAGTGCCACATGATCATTTCCTTCAGAGAGAATATACTCTGCTGACATGAGCCATTCCTCTATGGTCGCCGAAAGGCCCCTCTTCAGAAGCACTGGCTTGCCCATGCGGCCTACGCACTTCAGGAGTTCGAAGTTTTGCATGTTCCTTGCCCCGATCTGAACCATGTCCACGTATTTCATCATCATGTCGGCCTGGGCCGGTGAGGTAATCTCTGTGACCACGCCGAGACCAAGTTCCTCCCGGATGTCAGCCAATATTCTTAAACCCTCTTCGCCAAGACCCTGGAAGGAATAGGGTGATGTCCTCGGTTTGAAGGCACCACCGCGAAACAGGACAGCCCCATATTTCTTAACCTTCCTGGCGGTGGCAAGGGCCTGCTCCCGGCTTTCCACGGCACAGGGGCCCGCTATCACCACGATGCGCTCGCCTCCAATGACAACATCTCCAATGTGAATTGTTGTGTCTTCCGGGTGCATCCTCCGGCTGGCCAGCTTAAAGGGGCTGTTAATGGGTATGACCTTTTCCACACCAGGAAGTCCCTCAAAGAAATCCAGATTCTGCGTAACCTCTCCGATGGCGCCTATAAGAGATCGGCCACTGTCCACCATCTCGCGTATAATATACCCTTCACCTCGAAGCGTGGTTCGAATGCGATCCTTCTCTTCCTGTGTGATCCCTTCTTGTAGGACGAGAATCATGAGCAGTCCTCCTTTCTTAATAAAAAAAGCCCCGAGATTTTCTTCTCGGGGCTTACGACCATTTAGTCTTACAACCCCGAGCAGACCGCCTTGGTCCACCCGGAGCGTTTAACCATGAAGGTTAGACAGCCGGGTGGACGCTTCTAAAGCTAAAAGAGAAGCGCCCAAAAACAAACTTGACTCGATTGCCTAGGTCCCTTGTCATTGTCAGATATTCCTAATCGTATTGTAGCTACCTAATACCCTCCGCGGTGACGGCTGTCAACAAGTATTTTCCACGTCGCACGACGTCTGCCCTTTATTCTGATCTCAGCCGTTCCCACAAATCAAGATTGACATGGGGTGTTTTGTAAACTAATGCTTTGAACACATTACAGCAGCGACCATGGAGGATTACCATGCATCCCCTGTTAACCGAAGAGGCAGGCAAAACACTTCTACTGCTGGGCAATGAAGCGATCGTCAGGGGCGCCCTGGAGGCTGGCGTGGCATTTGCCACCACCTATCCTGGCACCCCATCATCTGAAATAGGAGACAACTTTTTTCGGATAGCCGGCGAATCAGGGCTTTACTTTGAGTACTCCACCAATGAGAAGGTCGCCCTGGAGACGGCTGCCGGTGCTGCTGTGTCTGGCGTTCGGGCCATCTGCAGTATGAAACACGTGGGCCTAAACGTTGCCGCTGATCCCCTGATGACGCTTGCTTATGTGGGCGTTCGCGCCGGCATGGTGATTATCACAGCGGATGATCCGTCTATGTTCTCCAGTCAGAACGAACAGGACAACCGGATCTATGCAAGACTGTCGGGCCTTCCCCTGCTGGAGCCGGCGTCAGCCCAAGAGGCCAAAGAGATGACTGAAGCAGCTTTTGAGATTTCAGAAGCCCTGGAGCTCCCGGTGTTGCTCAGGACAACCACACGCCTAAGCCACTGCCGGGGCGCTGTGACGATAGGCCCCCTGAAGCATCCTAAGGAAAAGGGGGTCTTTGAAAAAGAGAGCACCCGGTTTGTGCCCGTGCCGGCCATCGCGCGGATTCGCCACAAGGTCTTGCTTGCCCAGGCTGAAAAGGCGAGAGGAATGGCTTGCCTATCTCCATTCAATGCCATCATCGGCACAGGGAAAACAGGTATTGCAGCAAGTGGCATCGTTAATAACTATGTGGCTGACGCTCTTGACGACCTTGGTGTCCAGGACCGTGTTAGACTGCTGAGGCTTGGTTTTACACACCCTTTTCCAGAGGAATTGGCGGCGGAGTTCATCAGGTCTGTTGACAAGATCCTGGTTGTTGAAGAACTGGAGCCTATTTTGGAGAACGACCTTAAGGTCACGGCCCATACCAACGGTCTTTCCGTACCCATTTCTGGAAAAGGACCGGAACTTTTCTCACGGCTCTACGAATATGATCCGGGAATGGTACGTAAGGTCATCGCGGATTTCCTGGAACTCGACTACGACCCTCCAAAACCGATTGACGTCCAAGAAGATCCCGAGCCGGTGGAACTTCCATTCCGACCGCCAAACCTGTGCGCCGGCTGTCCCCACAGGGCAACCTATTATGCAGTAAACAGTGTGCTGGCAGAAACCGGGACGGAGGCCGTGTTCCCCAGCGACATCGGCTGTTACACCCTGGGGCTTCTGCCGCCGCTTAAGGCTGCCGATTTTCTCATATGTATGGGTTCCAGCGTGAGTTCGGCAGGTGGCATCGCCAGGGCAACAGACCAGCCCGTGATTGCCTTCATAGGTGACTCCACTTTCTTTCATTCCGGTATAACAGGCCTGATCAATGCAGTTCACAACCAACATAAATTCATATTGGTGGTACTCGACAATGGCACGACAGCTATGACCGGCCACCAGCCTCATCCCGGCATAGATATTAAACCCCCCGGATGGGACAAACCATCTGTTTCCATTGAGGCGATCGCAAGCGCCTGCGGTGTGGAACGGGTCGCCGTGGTCAATCCGATAAATCAAGCCAAAACCAAAGCGGCCGTGAGGGAAGCCCTGGAATCAAACGAGTTATCCGTAATTATAGCCAGGGCTCCTTGTCCTCTGTATGAACGCAGGATGCTGGGCACGAAGAAAACGCGGGGCTTTGTAGTAGGCCCGGAATGCAATACAGACTGCACCGAGTGTGTTGATACCTTTGGATGCCCGGCCCTTTATAGAAACCCGGCTCCAAATGCAGAAACAACCATGATAATTAACGACAACCTGTGTATTGGTTGCGGGGTCTGCATACAGATATGCAAAAAGATCAGGCCGAAGAAGATTAAAGAGCAAGGGGTCCAATGATGGATAGCTATCGGGTATACTTTACAGGTGTTGGGGGACAGGGCACACTTCTGGCTACAAGTGTCCTGGCGGAGGCGGCCATCTTGGCAGGTTATCATGCGATTACCAGTGAGATTCATGGCATGGCTCAGCGGGGTGGCGTCGTCGAATCGACGGTCATGATCGGTGATGTGAAAAGCCCGATCATTTCTGACGGCGAGGCTGATATCCTTCTCGGATTTGAACCGGTGGAGACCTATCGGGCGATGCGGAAGTGTTCGGCACATTCGGTGGTAATATCAAATACGGTTCCTATCATGCCTTACGGCGTGGCTATCGGCAAAGCAGCTTATCCGAATGTTAATAAGTTGTTTGACTTCATTCGAAGCCGGGTGAAGAAGCTATTCACGGTAGATGCCCAAACTCTGGCAAAACAAGCCGGCGCCCTGCTGTCAGCCAACAAAGTTATCCTCGGCGCCTTGGCCGGAAGTAACGTGCTACCGATTTCAAGGAAAGCCTTTGAAGAAACGATAAGAACAAAGACAAAGAAAGCTTTTGTGGAAATTAACTTGAAGGCATTTGACCTGGGCTTCAGCAACACCACAGGGGAATAGAAAAGCGATATTCCTTATTTCGCATATGAGCTACGACGGATCATGAGGCACTGTGAAACATATTCGCAACTTCAGCATCATTGCCCACATCAACCACGGCAAGTCTACCCTTTCTGATCGACTCATCCAGTCAACCGGTGTGGTTTCCCTGCGCGATTTCAAAGAGCAGATCCTGGACTCCATGGATATAGAGAGAGAGCGGGGCATTACGATCAAGAGCCAGGCGGTGTCGCTTCCATATACCGCCAAAGATGGTGGCACCTATATTTTGAACCTGATTGACACCCCGGGACACGTCGATTTCACGTACGAGGTCTCCAGGTCATTAGCTGCCTGTGAAGGGGTGCTCCTCCTCGTTGATGCCAGTCAGGGGGTGGAGGCGCAAACCGTAGCAAACCTATATCTGGCCATGGACCACAATCTTGAGGTCATTCCGGTCATTAACAAGATCGATCTGCCGGCTGCTGACATAGATTGGGTCAAACAGCAGATTGAAGAGGAATTGGGTCTTGACCCTGAAACGGCAATCCTGACCTCGGCCAAAGAGGGCGTTGGGATAGAGGAAGTCCTGGAAGGAATTGTCACACGACTCCCGGCCCCTCAAGGGGCCCCTGACGAGCCTCTTCAGGCCCTCATATTTGACTCTGAGTATGACATATACCGTGGCACCGTGATTTACTGCAGGGTCTTTGAAGGGACGATACGGCCCCAGGATACCATACGTTTCATGTCCAACAACGCAATCCATCGCGTGGAAGAGGTCGGAGTCCTTAGGCTTAAAAGGATTCCAAAAGATTCACTTCCGGCAGGTGAGGTCGGCTACATTATTGCCGGAGTGAAGACGGTAAGTGATACGCGGTGTGGAGACACCGTCACGCACAATGACCGCCCTTGCGCGTCGCCGCTGCCCGGATTTCGGGAAGTCAAACCAGTGGTCTTTTCTTCGCTCTATCCAACTGCTACTGACGGTTTTGAAGACCTGTCAGTAGCTCTGGAGAAGCTCAAGCTTAATGATGCGTCACTCGTCTATGAACGAGACGCTTCTGCGGCTCTGGGTTCCGGCTTCCGGTGTGGATTCCTGGGATTGCTTCACCTTGAAGTCATCCAGGAGCGTCTCGAGCGTGAATTTGACCTCTCTCTCATCATTACCGCACCGTCCGTAAAATACAGGTTCTTTATGAAGGGCGGCACGACAATCATCATAGACAACCCTGCCCTCTATCCTGACCCCACGAAAATTGCAGGTACCCAGGAACTCTATATCAAGGCTTCCTTGATGATGCCGGATCGATACCTAGGCGCAGCAATGAAACTCTGTTTGCAGCGACGAGGAGTAAATACCAAACACCGCTACCTGGAGGGGAGTCGACTTGAGTTGACCTGTGAGCTTCCGTTGGCCGAGGTGGTATATGATTTTCATGACAGACTAAAATCAGTCACCCAGGGATACGGCTCTTTTGACTACGAAGTGCTTGATTATCGGGAGAGTGATCTTGTCAGGCTGGACATCCTGATAAACGGAGAGAAGGTGGACGCGCTGTGTCAACTGGTTCATCGAGACCGGGCCCCCCAGCAGGCAAGACATACCTGCGAAAAACTCAAGGATGAAATTCCAAGGCAGCAGTTTCGGGTCATCATCCAGGGGGCTATTGGCGCAAAGATCCTTGCGCGGGAAACCTTATCGCCTTTTCGAAAGGACGTAACCGCAAAGCTATACGGCGGGGATGTCACTCGAAAACGCAAGCTTCTTGAAAAACAAAAGAAGGGAAAGAAACGCATGAAGATGGTCGGCTCGGTGGAAGTGCCGCAGTCCGCCTTCCTTGCCGTGCTCAAGCGTGATGACAGCTAAGCGCTACAAGGACTGAAGAGTTAAAGAAAAAGAGAAGAAAAGGACTATCACGCCTCTTCTAACTACTTGCCTCGTCAATGACGTTTCGAGAGAAAAAAGAACCGCTGAAGCTCATATATGAGCGCTTTGAGCAAGATGCGTTTGAGTTCAAGAAAGATGCCATATGCAAGATCGGGTGCACGTTTTGCTGCACTGATGTGGGTGACGTGGACACGACCACGCTCGAATGGGTCATCATCCAGGAGCGAGTCAAAAAGTTTCCCGAACGTCTCAGGCGTACGGTGAGGAAGAAGGTCACGCAGAACAGGCAAGAAAAAGAAAGGAAGAAGATCGCACCTTGCTCCTTTCTCAAGGAAGATGATACCTGTCTGATCTACGATGTCCGCCCATTTAGCTGTCGCCAGCTTTATTCCATAAGTGAGTGTAAGAGGCGAGGCCCCACGGTTCATCGTCAGGCCAGGGGCTTTGAGAACAAGACAGTAAGAGAGATGCAGCGGCTGGATGACACGGGGTACTCGGGGCACCTGAGCTTCATCCTGCACCTCCTGGACATGCCTGGTTTCAAGAAGCTTTATCTGTCCGGAGGGTTCGACCCTGGGAAGGTCGCCGAATTTGGAAAGTCTCATGGCCTGGTCATCAACCGTTTTGCAAAATAGACGTGGCCCCCTCATCGTCCTACTGGTTGTCAATCTGATCCTCGCGGGCTGCGGCAGCACATGGCACCGGCAGTGGCCGCAGCCAGGTGAATATCAACCAACCACCAGTGAACTCCATTCGGTACCGTTCTATCCTCAAGAAGACTTCCAATGCGGGCCCGCAGCGCTTGCCATGACGCTCCAGTGGAGTGGCATCTCGGTGGGCCCCGACACACTCGCCCCTGAAGTATACACGCCCTCACGCAAAGGCAGTCTCCAGTCGGCAATGATTGCTGCAACCAGGCGACACAGCCGGGTCGCTTATCCAATCTCCGGACCAGATGCCATGCTTGCAGAACTGGGCGCTGGGCACCCCGTCATCGTCCTGCAAAATCTGGGATTCTCCTGGTACCCCGTCTGGCATTATGCAGTGGTTGTGGGATACGACCTGGATGAAAGCACGGTGATACTGCACTCAGGGCCCGACTCCAGCAAGCGTCTCTCCCTCAAGGCGTTTCACAGGACTTGGGCCAGAAGTGACTACTGGGGCCTGCTGGTGCTGCCGCCCACCAGGATGCCCGCTACGGCCACAGAACGTACATACGTATCAGCCGTCCTGGGCCTTGAAAAGGCGTCTCAATGGGAAGCTGCTATGGACGGTTATCATACTGCGTTGACTCGTTGGCCGAACAATCTGGGTGCCCGTATGGGCTTAGGCAACAGCTATTACGCGTTTGGTGACGGAGCGTCCGCAGAGGCCGCTTTCAGCGAAGCGACCCGTCGATTTCCAACCAATGGATCGGCATTCAACAACCTGGCTCAGGTTCTGTGGGAGCATGGGAAACAGGAAGATGCACTCCAAGCCGCTCGCAGAGCGGTGGAATTGGGGGGACCATTGGTGGACGTTTATCGGAAAACCCTGGAGGAGATTCAGACTGGAAGACCTTAGTTTTGCGTCTCATGAACAGCTTGCATAACTTCCAAAAGCACTCAGTACCCCAAACCTGAAAGCACCAAATCCCAAACCTGTCTCCTCCGGCACCACGGCCCTTAAGTCTGTTTGGGTCATTGGATATAGCGGCTGTCGCCTTGAGAACAGTAGGAATTTGGGATTTCTTAGTTTGATGAATGACGTTTACTTTGACTTTGGTAGACAATTCCGGAGGCGTGACACTGGGACTATGCGCTGCTATTTTTTTAACTTAAGCCCCTCTTCATAGACAATCTTCCTCGAAAGGCCGTACTTCCTGGCCAGCTCTCTTGCCACATCTGACAGAGGGCGGTCTGTCTCAAGGTACTTTCGTTTGAGATCCTTCAGGAGCAAATCGCGGTCGACTTCTCCCCTAACTTCGTAGCCTCCCACAAGTAGAGTATATTCGCCCTTAAGGGAGGAACGAGTTTCTAATACTTCCGCTATGTAGCTCAAGAGTCCCCTGATAATCTCCTCGTGGATCTTGGTCAACTCCCGTGCCACCACCGCGCTTCGGTCTCCCATCACTTGTGTCATTTCCCTCATGAATCCTAAGAGCCGCTTGGGAGACTCATAGAAGACGAGGGTGCGCGGTTCTTCTTTCAGCCCCTCAAGAAGCTGCTTGCGCTTGGCGGGTTTTCGTGGGGGAAAACCAACAAAGACAAAACTGTCTGTGGGAAGCCCTGAAACGCTCAATGCAGCAACCAGGGCAGAAGCGCCAGGAATTGGAACGACCGGAATTGCTGCCTGGATGGCTGCTCGGACAAGGTAGTAGCCCGGATCTGATATCGAGGGGGTGCCGGCGTCTGACACAAGGGCAATGGAATCCCCCGACTTCAGTTTTTTAACAAGCCCCGGCGTTCTCTTCTCCTTGTTGTGGTCATGGTACGAGGTAAGCCGCGTACCAATGTCGTAGCGCGCAAGCAGCTTTCGCGTGTGTCTAGTATCCTCCGCCGCGATCAGCGCCACTTCCTTTAGGGTGCGGATAGCCCGCAGAGTGACGTCTTCCATGTGACCAATGGGCGTGGCTAAGACAAAAAGCGTCCCGGAAGCAGTGGAATCTTTCGGTATGTTGGTGTCAGTAGGCAAGATCGAAGGCATTCTTGATGATCTGGGCGTCAGGATGTTCTGGGAGCAAAAGGATGGCCACCACATCAAAGCGGGCCTTCTGCTCCATCTGCTCAGTCTCTTTTAGGTAATGGAGGGCCACCATCGATATCCTACGCTGCTTTTGGGGTGTCACAGCCGACTTTGGCCCTTCAAACTCGTCCGTTCGTCGAGCCTTTACCTCAACAAACGTAAGAACATCGCCATCCTTAGCGATGATATCGATCTCTCCTAATTTGCAGCGATAGTTTTGCTCGATAATCTTGTATCCATCTTTTTTCAACAGCTTCACAGCAAGGGATTCCCCGCTTTCACCGAGCTGATGTCGCTCATCAGAAGAGGATACTTCTTCCTTGCCGAGTAACTTATTGACGATCTTTCTTATCACCAGTGGGTCAGCTATCGCGTTTGACTTCAGAAGCCATTTCAAAACCCCATCTAACGCCCGATGGCTGTGTTGAGGGCCTGTTGTTTTGCTTCGCAAAACATAAACGCAACCGCCTTACGGCGTCCCTAAGTACTCGCTTCGCTCTGTACTTAGGGCCATCCCGCCAATGGCGGTCTGGCGGTTAATGCAAAATGCTCACATACCATACCCGTGTATGCTGCGCTTTTTCATCGCCCCTCGCCTTGCCCTCGGCCGCGATCTGAGGCTTTGAAATGGCTTCTAGTCTCCACCAAGAGAGAGAATCGATGCAGTGCAACGGCGAGCACAAGGCAGCCGCTTAAGGAAACAATGGCCTTTGGTTGTTGAAACCCTCTGTGTATTCTCTTACGCCGCGAAAGCTCTTCCTGTGAATGGTGCAACAGCCAAAGGTGCGAATGGCAGTCCTATGTTCTTCCGTGGCATACCCCTTGTTCCTGCAAAACCCGAATTCAGGAAACTCCTCGTCGTAGAATCCCATGAGTCGATCCCGGGTCACCTTGGCGATGATGGATGCTGCCGCGATGGACGGAGAGCGACTGTCACCATGTTTGATAGCCAGTTGGGGGATTCGGGACCTGATCGGAAAGATTCCGTCAACTAACAAGTAGTCCGGAGTTGGCCTGAGGTTGTTCGTGGCTATGAGCATCGACAAAAGGGAAGCCTGAAGGATATTAATCCGGTCGATCTCGGCTGGATCGACCATTCCTATTCCAATAGAGAGGGCTTGGCCGTAGATGGAGCCAAATAGCTGCTCTCGCCTTTTGGCACTTAATCGCTTGGAGTCGGCAAGATGAGGGAGGGAAAACCGTTGAGGTAGGATGACTGCCGCAGCTACAACCGGGCCGGCCAGGGGGCCCCTTCCAGCCTCGTCGATGCCGGCAATGTTTGAATACCCCTGTTTTCGGACCTGTTTTTCAAACTCCCCAAGAAGGGTATCCACGGCTCATAATCCAAAAGCACACTGACGATTGACTATTCAATCATCAATTGTCGATACTGAACCGGTTCCCTATGAAACCGGTTGGACTTGTGGAGATCGTGCCGATCCGGGAAGTGGCCTGTTCAGAAACTAAACAGGACGAAGTTCCTTGATCCGGGCCGACTTGCCTCTGCGTTTCCTCAGGTAGTAAAGACGCGACCGACGGACTCGTCCACGAGAAACCACTTCGACCTTGTCAATATTCGGAGAATGCAACGGAAAGATGCGTTCTACCCCAACCCCGTACGAGACTTTCCGCACAGAGAATGTGGCGTTCGTGGTCCCTTTGCGCTTCCTTATGACGACCCCTTTGAAGACCTGAATCCGCTCCTTGTTGCCTTCTTTGATTTTCACATGCACCTTGACGGTATCGCCGGATTTGAAATACGGCAGGTCAAACCGCATCTGTTCCTTTTCAATTGCTGTGACGAGTTCCATATCTTCCCCCATATAGTGAGCTATACCCACTTCTAATTGGCTTAAATAGAAGCACTTTAGTTCACGTTTTTCCCATTTTAAGCGTCTAGTGTATCTCTCCCAAAGAGCCTGTCAAGTACAATGGCGGCAGCGGAGCGAACAGACAAGTGATTATATCCGCTGTACGCCATGATTGGCGCCAAAACATGATCCGATTGATCAATGTACTCGGGTGTCATCCCCCATGCAGTACCGAAAAGGAGGAGGTAGGGATGTTCACCTTTTATCATTTCCCTCATTGCATCATAACTGATACTACGCGGGTGAGGCTTTGCATCGGTCGCCACCGTTACCGGCACGCCTCCACCGTTATGCGCAATCTCGTCTCTTACATCCTCCAGAGAGGCCGCCACCCTGATCAATTCTAATGCGTCCCTGCGGTCGGGATTATAGTCTCCACCCGCACCCTCAGTCCAGTGAGACACAATCCGCTCAACAAGCCTTCGCTGGTCTTCCAGTGGTGTGACTATGTAGAAAGCCCGAACGCCATAGGTTCTTGCTGCCCTTGATATGTCGTGCAAATCAAGGTTGCTTACAGCTGAGGCAATAACTGTCCCGTTTTTGTCATACACCGGATGGTGTATCAGAGCCAGGTAAAAGTTGTCAGGGACTGTCAAGGCGTTATGGAATTCTTATCTATAATAGTATCTATGTCCTGCTGAAGCTTCTTCATATACGCCATGTCGTCCGGCGTCAGAGGATGATCCATCAGCAAGTCTGGCCTGTTAAGGACTGTGCGAACCAGTGAGGCCCGTCTTCGCCACTCCTTAACGGCACCGTGGTTACCGGAGAGTAACACGTCCGGCACATCGGCACTCTCAAAAGAGTTGGGCCGCGTATACTGCGGATACTCTAATAACCCGGCTGAGAACGAGTCCTCCTGGGCTGAGTCCTCACTGCCGAGTGTGCCGGGGATCAATCGGCTCACTGCGTCAATTATCACCATGGCTGCAAGTTCACCGCCGGTCAGCACATAATCTCCGATAGAAACTTCGTCATCAACAAGATGCTCTCTGACTCTTTCGTCCACACCTTCATAGCGGCCGCAGACCAGGACAACCCCGGGGCATCCGGCAAGCTCTTGGGCCACCGCTTGGTTGAAACGTCGACCCTGAGGCGTAAGCAGAAGTGTCTTTGCATCAGGATGCCTTTTCTTGGCCTCTCGAATAGCTTCTGCCATTGGCTCTGGTTTCATCACCATCCCGGAACCTCCCCCGTAGGGCCGGTCGTCCACGGTACGGTGCGTATCTTTGGCGAAGTCCCTGATATTTATCGATTCAACTGATATACGCTCATCCTCAATCGCCCTCTTCACAATCCCACCCGCAAGGAGGGCGAAAAACATCTCAGGAAATATCGTAAGAACCGTGAAAGTCATTCGTTGAAGTAGGGGAATGCCTCCCCCGATCAGCTCTCCAGGCCTTCCGGAAGATCGACCCGCAAGGCGTTTGCCGTGAGATCGATATCAACTACGACGGACTCAAGTGCTGGGATCAAGATCTCCTTCTTTCCCTCACGGACGACATAAACGTCATTACTCCCAGTGGGGAAAATGCTTTCCACTCGACCCAGACGTCGGCCATCCACCGTAAACACGTCCAAGCCGATGATTTGATCCCAGTAGTATGTATCTTGTTCAGGTTCAGGAAGCGAAGCCCTGTCGATGCACAGTTCGTAGCCTACCCATTCTTTTGCTGTATCAACCGAAGTAATACCCTCTAGGGCCAGGAGAAGACCACGCTTATGGGGACGGGCAGATTCTATTCTGAATCTCGCAACTGGCTTGCCCACTTGCCTCAAAGCCAGCTGCCTCCCGTCTGCAAATGGCGCTGTGGACTCGGCGTAGGAGATTACCCTCAGGTAGCCCTTAATCCCGTGGGTGCCCACAACTTTGCCGATTGAGATGAGGACATCCTCGGCCATGATACGTTATTCGATGATCTCCAAGACGGACCGCTTTTTAATCTTGGCAGAAGCAGCACTCAAAATGGTCCGTATGGAACGGGCTGTACGGCCTTGCTTGCCGATGACCTTCCCCAGATCTTCCTTGGCCACTTTCAGTTCAATGATCGAGGTCTGTTCGCCTTCCACCTCTGAGACTTCAACCTGCTCGGGAAAATCGACTAGCGCTTGAGCTATATACTTGATCAACTCCTTCATCGTCCCGACCTCCTGAGAGAGTTACAAGAAATAACGCCATTCCGAACAAAGGTCTGCTACTGTGCAAAGCCCGTCTCAAGCATTTGCTGTTTTTGAAAAGAAGCCTTCTTTTTTTAGTAGGCTTTTTACTGTTGCAGTAGGCAAGGCTCCTTTATCAAGCCACGCCTTCACGCGGTCTTGCTTCAACGTGACTGCAGCCGGCTCCTTCAAGGGATCGTAGGTCCCCACAAGCTCGAGAAATTTGCCATCGCGAGGCGCATCAGTAGAGGCCACCACGATTCGATAGTAAGGTTTCTTTTTTGCGCCATACCTGGCCAATCTAATTTTTACCGACATTCGAATACAATTCCTCCTTAGAAAGGCAATGGGCTCCGCCCCATGGAGCGAAGACCGCCTTTATTTAACTTCTTTATCATCTTCTGAACCTGAACGTAATTCTTCAGCAGTTGGTTTACTTCCTGTACTGAGGTTCCGCTTCCGTTAGCAATCCGTTTGCGTCGACTTGCATTTATTGTACCGTGGTTGCGACGTTCTCCAACAGTCATAGAGTCAATGATAGCAGTAATACGCACGAATTCACCGTCGTCCACCTTGAGCTGTTTAAGTTGCTTGAGTTTACCCATTCCAGGAATCATCGCCAGCAGGTCTTCTAAGGAACCCATCTTTCTGATCTGTGTCATCTGGTCGCGAAAATCCTCTAAGGTGAACTCGCTTCTACGGAGCTTCTTTTCGAGTTCCTGAGCTTTCTTTTCATCAATACCCATCTGGGCTTTCTCAATCAGAGAAAGCATATCGCCCATACCCAAAATCCGGGATGCCATACGATCGGGATGGAAAGGTTCCAGGGCGTCCAATTTCTCACCCACACCCACAAACTTGATTGGCTTGGAAGTGATCGTCTTTATCGAAATGGCTGCCCCGCCACGGGCATCCCCTTCCATCTTTGTGAGGATCACACCCCCTATGTCCAAGATGTCGTTGAAGGTCTTTGCAATATTTACGGCATCTTGTCCGGTCATGGCGTCGGCTACCAGCAGAATCTCGGTGGGACGAACGGTCTCTTTGATCTGGATCAACTCAGCCATCAATGTCTCGTCAATATGAAGACGTCCCGCCGTGTCAACAATAAGGGTGTCAAAACCACTCTGTCGTGCCGCCTGCATGGCATCTCGACAAATGTCTACCGGGTCCATGTCCGGGGTGGCTGGAAAGACCTCGGCGCCCACCTGGCTTCCGATCTTCTTCAGCTGGTCCATGGCTGCAGGGCGGTAAGGGTCGGCAGGGACCAGATACGGCCTCCGATGAAGACCCTTAAGGAATTTGGCCAACTTACCCGCTGTCGTGGTTTTCCCCGACCCTTGGAGACCTACGAGCATGATCACAGCAGTTTGGGTACCGGTCAAGCACAACTCTTCGTGCTTGCTTCCCATGAGCTGGGTAAGCTCGTCATTAACGATCTTGACAACCTGCTGTCCTGGTGTCAGGCTAGCCAGCACCTCCTGACCGACGGCACGTTCCCTGATAGCCGCGATAAGGTCCTTGACAACCTTATAGTGAACATCAGCTTCGAGAAGGGCCAGGCGGACGTCCTTCAGCCCTGCTTCGATGTTCTGTTCAGTTAACTTGCCGTGGCCCTTGAGCTTCTTGAAGGCCACGTTCAATTTGTCGGTAAGATTTTCAAACATGACAATTACCTATTATGTGAAAACTATTATATTTATTATCATCTAAAATGTCTGTCAACAAAATATTTCTGAAATCTGATTCCAGATTGAGGCTCCATCAAAGTGCCGTTTAGGGAGATGTGTTCACCCTGATGTCTGACCAACAAGATATAAAAGGTTTCTCTGAGGAATCCCTCATCCACTGGTTGGGACAGCACGGTATTCCTTCCTATCGGGCTGGCCAGATTCTCAGGTGGATCTACCACAAGGGCGTCTATTCTTTCTCAGAAATGACAGATCTATCCAAAGACCTCAGGGGTTTTCTTTCCGAACGGCTGGTTGTAAGCCGACTTGAGGTGGAACAGGTTCAGACCTCCGAGGATGGTTCCAGAAAATACCTTTTCCGGCTGCAGGACGGCCAGCACATCGAAAGTGTCCTGATTCCTGAGCCAGGCCACTGGACCCTGTGCATATCGACTCAGGTAGGGTGTGGCATGGGATGTGCGTTTTGCCTCACCGGCCGGGGCGGCTTCGTACGGAACCTTGAGCCTCAGGAAATCATCGGTCAGGTCTGTACCGTGCGGGATGATCTTCCGGGAGAAATCCCCTTGACCAATGTTGTATTAATGGGGATGGGAGAACCGCTTGCCAATTACCAGAATGTTGTGCAGGCGATCCGGACAATATTAGGGAATAACGCACTCCAGTTTTCGAATCGCCGGGTCACGCTTTCCACAGCGGGATTGCCTCCCGGGATTGATGACTTGGGACGAGATGTCATGGTCAACCTCGCCGTGTCCTTGAATGCCGCAGACAACGATACCCGAAGCAGGTTGATGCCCATTAACCGAACCTATCCGCTTGAAACGCTCCTGTCTGCCTGTCGCAGATTTCCACTCGCCGCCAGGCGTACGATCATGTTTGAATACGTTCTGATCGCGGGGGTAAACGATGCGCCTGAAGATGCCGAGCGTTTGGCCAAGTTGCTGAGACCTTTGCGGGCTAAAATCAATTTGATACCCTTCAATCCTTTTGATGGGACGGAATTTGAGAGGCCGGATGAAGGGGTGATTTCAGCCTTTCAGGAGGTTCTCATGTCTCGCCACTACACCGCAGTGATCCGTCACAGTAAGGGGGCTGACATCTGCGCAGCCTGCGGGCAACTCAGCCCCCGGAGCCGCAATGCCAAGGCGTCGCCCGTTCCGGATTCAGGCTGCTCGACGTTGGACAGGGGGGACCAGAGCTCTGGTCTGATTAAGGGGGCCTGACACGTGAAACCGGGGATTTGTCCAATGTCCGCCTATAAAAGGCTCGGTCTTTCACTCCAGGGTTGGCTGTGCTATAGGACACGAAAGAGTGGGTCCTCACCTACCTGCGCGGCGGTTCCGAGTGGGCAGTCACGACGGGAACTCGTTCCTTACGCCAGGAATCTATGACCTGAGGTTTTCGAACCATCAGACGGATAAAACTGCATAAACTACATGTTCTACAGTCTCTGTTTGTCGCTGGCTTGGTTGTCTCCAACATCATCGCAGCCAAGGTCATTGTCATCTGGAAACTAGTGCTTCCGGCAGCCATCATTATTTACCCGTTCACCTTTCTGTTTACAGACATTATCGGAGAATTGTATGGCAAAGAGGAAGCCGACCGAACCGTATGGTATGGGCTGTTAGCCTCTGTGTTTGCCATGTTCATCATCTATGCCGGGATGCTTCTTCCACCAGCATCTTTCATGAGCAAACAGCAGGCTGCCTATGAAGTACTCCTGGGTCCCAACCGGAGAATTGTCCTGGCATCTTTGCTTGCCTATGTTTGCTCCCAGAAACATGATGTGTGGGCCTTCCATTTCTGGAAGCGCGTAACCAATGGCCGTCATAAATGGCTCCGCAACAACTTGTCAACGATGACGAGTCAGCTCATTGACTCGGTGATCTTCATCGGAATTGCCTTCTGGGGGGTCGTTCCGTATCTTGGACAAATGATCCTGGGGCAGTATGTCGCCAAAGTGGTGATCGCCCTCCTGGACACCCCCCTGTTTTATGCACTCACTTCGGAAAGGAGTCGCCATGGAGATTCCTGGCATGCAAAAGACGTTACTTGACCGCATTAAAGACCCTGACACCATAGACTCGGCCGTGCTTCAGGTGCTCGAATACGGGTACAAAGGGGAGAGGGACATAGAGATCGAGATAGACCAGCCAGAATTCACCTCTGTATGTCCAATATCGGGCCTCCCGGATTTCGGGTGCATTACGATTCGTTACACGCCAAAGGACAAAATCATTGAGTTGAAATCCGTGAAATACTACCTGTTACAGTATCGAAATGTTGGGATCTTCTATGAACACTTGGTCAATCGAATCCTGGAGGACCTGGTTTCGGTCGTGCACCCCAGGTACATGGAGGTGGTCGGGACCTTCACACCCCGAGGTGGTATTACAACTACCGGTCGCGTAGAGTACATGGAGGAAGGATAGGGCCCTGTGACTGATTATGGAGTCAGGCCAGTCGGCTGGGTCCGGTCACCGATAAAGAGCCGAGACCAAGCCCCACACCAGGGTCGCCCAACCGGTGTGGAGGCAGAGCTCGTTATGGAGGAATCCGTGGTCCCGGCCTTGGACGGCATTCAGGCCGGGGATAAACTATTTGTCCTGTGCTGGTTTCATATGGCTGAACGCGAGGTCCTCAGGGTACATCCGAGGGGGAATCCGGCTATCCCCAAGCGGGGTGTCTTTGCAACTCGGAGCCCGGACCGCCCCAATCCGATCGGGATGTGCCTGGTGGATGTGCTTTCTGTAGAAGGTCGGACACTCAAGGTTCGTGGGCTGGATGCATTGGATGGAACGCCCGTGGTGGATCTGAAGCCCTATAGAAGCTCTCTGGATACTTAGTATTTTGATTTGCAAAGTGATATGCTTTAGTCGCTTCATAGCTGGATCTTGCTCACTCCATTTGGCATAAGCCGAACACGCATGGCCTGCAAAGGGAGAAAGGAACGGGAATGAAAAGGAACAAAGGTACAAATGCTCTTGTTTTCTGTTTCTTGGTCGTCTTTCTGATTACGGGATGCGCTACGACCAAGAAGATAACCGCAGACATCACAGGCATGGGTGGAGGGTTGAAGAAGAAGATGGCGTTCCTCCCGACCGTGAACAAAACTGGTTATGGCGGTGAAGTCTTTAAGGAGTCGGCAAGGACGCAATTTGAGAACACCTTGGGCAGTTTCTGTGATGACATCATCATCGTAGATTCAGAGAAGATCCGGGGTCTCCTTGAAGAGATTCCCCGTCTTCCCTCTGGCCAACTCAACACTTTGGTTCTGGCCAAACTCGGCAGGGCGCTTGGCCTCAACACCGTTCTGGAGGAGAACCTTTTTCAACTGGAATGCCTGGATGACAAACGAGGGATATACGGGTTTCGAGATGACTGCAAGATTGTGCAGCTTTATCTTCGTGTGAGGGTTTATGATGTCGAGTCTGCGGCAGTCCTTGTAGATGAAATCGTTCGGGACGAGGTCGTCGTCTCTGAGAAAGAATGGCTGGAAATAAAGGAGAGGCGCGAATACCACCAAGAGATTGCTAACCGCCTTCTGAACAAAACCACGTCTGAAATATGTGAAAGCGTCTGCGAATTGGTCAGCGAGAAGCCTTGGAAGGGATACTTCACGTCTGTTTCAGAGAACACGTATATCCTGTCCGCTGGCACGGATGTTGGCCTAGAGGTGGGAGACATGTTGGAGGTGTTTGAAGCGGGTGAACCGATCAAGGGTTATGGAGGAGAAGTTTATCTAGTCTCCGGCCCCAAGATCGGGGAGGTTCATATCAAGAAGCTCTTCAACGACCGGGCTGAGGCCTTCGGGGTGCTTCGAATAGAGTTTGACAGGATTAGTCACGTAACATTGAAAGAATAGAGATAGTAGTAAATTCTGCGACAAGAAACTGGAACCCATCTCAAAAGTGTGTATCTGGGTTCAGGGCAAGGCGCGGGGTGGCGAAATCGCGGACAAAACACGTTAAGTATGTGACAATTTTGACCCAGCCCCCAACGCCGCAATGGGCCCTTAGACGCATTTTTGAGATGGGTTCTATGCTCTTCTCAGTATCCGATA
>JAQBAU010000058.1:0-15557 GCA_032126655.1 Desulfobacterales bacterium | reverse complement strand
TCATTCTCTGTATTACTTGCTTGATTTAGTCAAAATTCGCCTCAACAATATCCTGGGACGTTACCGTGTTGGGAAAGACAAGTAGTATGTCTGAGACAGATATCGTATTTGTCAATCCGCCCATCAGCTTGATAGAAAGATACGGGAAACTCTCTTCAAGCGGCAGCTTAGCACCTCCGTTGGGCCTTTGTCACCTGGCTTCTGTCTGCCGCAATGAAGGATTCTCGACCGCCATCGTTGATTCCAACCCTCTGGGATTAAGTCACAACGAGGTGGTCGAAGAAGTATTCTCATATAATCCTCGTGCCATCGGAATCACAGCCTCAACGGTTTCTATCCAGAGTGCCGCCAGAATTGCCGACCTGATAAAACAGCGAGATTCTGCGAAAGAAGTGATTATCGGGGGCCCACATGTAACGGCAGTTCCTGTTCCCACAATGGAACGGTACAGTGGTTTTGATTTGGGTGTCATCGGTGAAGGTGAACACACAATTGCTGAACTTTTGCACACGCTGTCGGCCCGCGGTGACCTCAGCAATATCCCGGGTGTTCTATTCCGGGACAACCATCGAATCTGTCAAAACAGGAAAAGAAGGCCTATCACTAATTTGGATGAGTTGCCCATGCCGGCGTGGGATTTACTGCCGGAACTAAGACATTTCTACAAACCGGTATCCCTCAGTTATAGTCAACTACCTTCCACATCTCTCATTACTTCCAGAGGATGCTCCGGCAAGTGCACGTTTTGCGACAGAACCGTTTTCGGGAATGTTTGTCGAGGCTTTAGTGCAGACTACCTGTTTGAAATGGTAAAGGAACTCTACGACAGATACCACATTCGCGACATTTTGTTCGACGACGACAATTTCATCATGTTTAAACCAAGACTCGCCAAATTCTGTGAACTACTGTCGGCATCTGGGCTTGATCTGACGTGGGCCTGTAATGCGCGCGTCGATATAGTGGACATGAAAACGCTGAGGCTCATGGCCCAGGCTGGATGTTGGCAAATCGCCTATGGAATAGAAAGTGGCAACCAACAGATTCTGGATGTGCTTAGAAAAGGCATCACCCTGCAACAGATAAGAAGCGCCTTGACCATGACCCGCCAAGCAGGAATCCAGACAAAAGGTTTCTTTATGATTGGTTCACCCCTTGAGACCCGGAAGACAATGGAAGATACCATTCGATTCATGTTGGAATTACCTCTCGACGATTTCCAGACGACTTTCTTTACACCTTTGCCTGGATGTGAGCTGTATGACACGATAGAGACTTACGGGAAACTTGAAGATGATTGGTCGAAAATGAATATGTGGTATCCCGTCTTTATCCCCAGGGGCCTGTCTCAACACGAGCTGGTTGTCTATGCCAAGCGTGCCTTTAGAAAGTTCTACTTCAGGCAAAGAATAATGTGGGGCTACCTGAAGACTTTGAGAAAGCCCGGATCTGTAGCAAAGCTCGCTGTAGGAGTTTATTCCATGTTGCGGTATCAGTTGACTGCATAGAACCCATCTCAAGGATGCGAATCAGCTTTTAGGGCCCCGACTGCTGAATCCAGAAAAAACATTGGAGTACTGGAGTGGTGGTTACGAGAAAAAGCAGTTGTTCTTTCATTCTTTTCCAGTACTCCATTACTCCGGGTGTTTTATTACTCCGGGTGTTTTTGTTTCTTCATGCTTGTTTGTGGCTTAAGTGAACAGGCGGCGAAAAAACCGGAACATGGCGTCTTAAACGTGTTTTTGAGATAGGTTCTTGCATTGTTTGAGAGACCTCCCATGACAAAGCTCATAGTGAATGCTGATGATTTTGGACTGACCAAGGGCATCAACAGGGGTATTGCTGATGGGTTCAAGAACGGGATCATCACTTCCGCAAGCCTGATTGCCACCATGCCCGCCTTTCAGGACGCGGTGGGACTAGCAATGGAGAACCCCGACTTGGACATAGGTGTCCACCTATCCCTTACCCTCGGAAAACCTTGTTCAAAAAACGACGGACTATCACCAATCGTTGAAGAGGGGGAATTCATACCGAGCTACCCACATCTCATTACTAACATCTATGCGAACCGTGTACACATAGAAGATATTAAGGACGAGATGTCGGCACAGATCAGGAAGGTTCAGGAAACTGGTCTTAGGGTCAGCCATCTGGACAGCCATCAACACGCGCACATGGTTCCTCGCATTTTCAAGTTGATGCTCACCTTAATGCAAGAACACCAAGTCCCCTTTGTCCGAGTTCCTGACGAGCTGGTCGGCATAAAACAGCTTCTTACTACTAAAGGATGGGGCCTGTTGGTGTTGGGTTTGATTGGAAAGATGTCGAGAAGAAAGGTTGTTCGGGCAAAACTGAGCACAACCGACTATTTCTGGGGCCTGTCTTGCAGCGAAGCCATGTCTCTTCATGATCTCACTCACATGTTGAGATCTCTGAGACCGGGTACTCATGAACTGATGTGTCACCCAGGCTACAACGATGGCGCCCTTGGTCTAATCTATGACAGGCAGTCTTTCAGGGAGGAAGAACTTGCTGCCTTAACAGACGACAAAGTTCTTGAACTGGTTAGACAAAGGGGCATTCGTCTGACGAACTATAGGGCACTTCTCAACCAATAAGGGCTGAGACGAGAGCACAGACAAGCATCTTGGGCGAACACCGGGAATCGGCCCAGCAATGACGAGAAAATGACAGTAGATACAAGAAAAGACATTACCAACAGAGCTTTATCAGGGGCGCTAATCATACTTCTCCTGACGCTTCTGTTTCTGGTCTTCTACCGACCGATCTTTTCCAATGACATCTGGCTCCACCTGAAGGTCGGCGAGCTCATCGCAAAGAGCCCGTTTGACCTTCCTGAGGCAGACTCCTTTGCCTACACCAGTTCAGGCCGCCCTTGGATTCTCCACGAATGGCTTTCACAGCTTCTATTTTTTCAGGTGTATGATTATGCAGGCCTCACAGGTCTCAGGTTTTTCCGGTCCGTTGTTGAAACCCTGACTCTCGCACTCTTTTTCTACGGTGCCTATCGCTTGACCAGACGCCCTATCATGTCTCTGGCGATATTGCTGGTCATTGCCTATCTATTGCGAACTCGGGCCCACATACGCCCCGAAATATTCTCGCACCTTTTCATGGCTCTGTTCTTTCTCACCTATTTTACCATGAGTGAGTACAAGAGCTGGCTTCTGTTTCCCGTCTTTCTCGGTCTTGTCCTGTGGGCAAACATGCATTCGTTTATGGTCGTTGTCATTGTGATCCTTCTTGTTGGTCTCATCAGCCGAGGACTGGTTTCCACCTGGCCCTTCAGACGAGCTATCGCCAAACCATCAGGAGGCAAGTTCAAGACAGCCATGCTGGCACTGGCTATCCTGGCAGTCTTTCTAACACCCCATGCCTCGAAGACTCTTGATTACGTCCTTTCCGGGTCTCAAGTTGCCAGGGGTTACATTATGGAGTGGCAGCCCATTTTTATATCTCTGCAAAGAGGTTCTTTCGCGACACTCAGAGGAGCCATTGCTTTTCCTTTTCTCCTCAAGGTGGTCGTGCTATCTATCGTCTCGCTGTTTCTTGTTGGGCTGCTGCTCTCCCTGCTTTGGAAGAAGTCACCAAAGTGGCCTTTAGACCATGTCCTCATTGGCCTGGCAATAACCATTTTGGCCTTGTCAGCCGCTCGTTTTGTCTGGTTGTTGACGATTCCGTTGATTTTAACCGCCCATTATTTTGCAATGGCCATTGCAACTTCGGACGAATCCCCAAGAAGACCCTTTCTGCCTGAATTGATTGTGTGGCTATTGTTTTGGTCCGGCGTCGTTTTTTGGGTCGGTGCAGCTTGGACAGCGATCCCATTGAATATGCATCAAACAGTTGACAAAAATCGCTATCCAGCATCGATTGCCGACATCATGAAAGAGGTTTCCTTGAAGGGTCGCATGTTCAATCCTTATGGCTGGGGGGGGTATCTCATCTTCTACCTCTATCCTGACTATCAGGTTTTCGTGGATGGCCGAACCGTCCTGCACGGAGCACCCTTGCTTCGAGATCACTACGTCATACTCCATGCGAACCCGGGTTATCAGAAACTCATTGATGAAAGATATCAATTTGATTTCATGATATTGCCAAAAGAATGCGGCATGATGTACACTCTCCCCAATGACTCCTGGATTCTACTGTTTGAAAACTATAACTCATCGCTGTATTTGCGGCGAAATCAAGACAACAGGTCGAATCTTTATCGCTTTGCTGACTACTACAAGGTGAATAGCGTCCCCTTTGATATAGAAGAAGGTTTTGACGTCTCGACAGCCATCCGGAACAATCCAGAGTGGGCACATCGCTATGGCCTGGACGGAGGAAGTACGTCGTGAAAACTCGTTTTCACACTATCGTTGAACCGCTGCTGTTCTATCCGGCACAGGCGGTCCAGTTCAAACAAACCAATCAGACAAAACTGATCTATCCTCACGAGCCAACATTGATTTACTTCTCTTGACATGATGAAAGAGTATGAATCAAAAACAAAGTGGCTTTCCATCGGGTGCATTGCCATGTGGGGTGTTGTCATATATTCCAACACGCTGACGGTCCCTTTTGTCTTTGATGACCTTATCTATATCCACAATAATCCCATCCTAAAAGAACCTCTGAACTTCGCCCGCATCATTGTTTTTGCCCCTTCGCGATGGATAGGGTTCTTTACCTTTGCGGTCAACTACTACTTCGGACACTGGAATACCATAGGGTATCACCTCGTTAATCTGATGATTCACATCGGGTCTGCAATATGCTGCTACAGCCTCGTTCTTCTAACTCTCAGGACCCCACGCCTGAAGAATCGGCCTGTTGAGCACAAAACTGCCTTGGCGCTTCTGGCAGCACTCATTTTTCTGAGCCATCCGGTTCAGACCGAAGCTGTAACGTATGTTTGGCAGAGAGTGGAATCGCTGGCTGCTTTTTTCTATCTACTCTCTCTTGCTTTCTACGTGAAATCCCGGCTGGATAGTAACGGGGAGCAACCATCTTTCTTGCTGGATTCTTCATCTTCCTACGTGACTTCCTGTCTTTTGGCCTATGCATGCGCCATGACCAAGGAGACTGCGATCACCTTGCCGGCTGTGATGATTCTGTACGAGATGATATTCTTCAAGGACTTCTCCAAACGTGCTAAACATGTCTTGCTGAGAGTTGTGCCCTTCTTGTGCCTGGTGATTGTTGTTCCGGTCTTGGCCCTCAAGAGTCCTGTTGTAACCAAGAATGTCCTGTATGAATCCCCTCCAGCAGGCGCCTATGTTCTCACTCAGACAAGGGTCATTACGACCTACCTACGACTGTTGGTGTGTCCCGTGGAACAGAATCTCGACTATGACTTTCCCCTGTCCAAGTCATTGCTTGAACCTGAGGTGATGGGGAGCCTTCTGTTGATAATATCGGTGGTAGCCCTCGGAATTTTTGTCCGCAGGTCTTCCCCCTTGATCGCTTTCGGGATCATCTGGTTCTTTGTCACCCTATTGCCAACTTCTTCCATTGTTCCGCTCCCTGATTTTATCTTCGAACACCGTCTCTATCTTCCTCTCGTAGGCTTTGTATTTGTGTTGATAGGAATACTCGTAATCTCGGGAAAACGGATGAGGATAGTCACCACGGCATTGATCATCATGATCCTCATTTTCTCGGTGAGTGCATATCGGAGAAACAGCATCTGGCGAAAGGACCTGACGCTCTGGCAAGATACCGTAGAAAAATCTCCTCACAAGGCCCGTCCACGGGCTAACCTGGCAACGTCATACATAAAGATCGAAGAATACGACAAGGCTCTCGCTGAGCTTTCTCAAGCCATTGCTCTGAAACCGGACTATGCCGTAGCTCATGAAAACGTTGGTGTGGCATATTTTCACAAGAAGGCCTACCAACGTGCCATTGCCGCGTTTCAGAGGGCTGTTGAACTGGACCCCAACCAGGCGTCCACCTATTATGCTCGAGGAGAGACATATATGCGCCTCGGGCAAAACGATCTTGCCATCAAGGACTTCCAGAAGGCCTTGTTGATCAATCCGTCCCACCTGAGTGCACGAAACAACTTCGGCCTGATGCTGGCCGAGAAGGGGGAGTACCTCAAGGCGATCAGTGAGTTTGAAACAGTGGTTCGGTTGGAGCCGAACCACCAGGAAGCTTCCTTCAACCTGGCACGATCCTATACGCTCTCCGGGCAAATAGACCGCGCGGTACGTCAGTACGAAAAAGTCATAGAGCTGCAACCGGGCTTCCTGGAAGCATACCACAATCTGGGCATCCTTTACTTAGGTCTACTCAAAAAGCCTGATGAGGCAAAACGATGTTTCGAACGTGCCTTGCGTCTGACAGAAGACCCTCAGGAAGCTGCTCGGATCAAGGCAATGATTGCTCAAATTGAACAGGCCCGGCCAAAACCCGAAGACGTAAAGTAGGAAACAACACTAAAGAGGAAAGAAAGGCTCGTCCGGCAAGTGGTATTAATCGAATTTCCAGTAGAGAGGATCCGAATTGAGAGCAGGCATGGGCGCCCGCAAAGCACTGCCAGGAATGACGTCTCCCACGCCCATCCCTTCTAGGTCATACTGTGTTTTTCCTACACATGCGAAAAAATTCTCCAGGTAGCAGTACTGAGGGGGAAACACCACCCGCGCACCCAAGAAAAGCGTCCTGTCTTGCCACAACACTTCGCCCTGACCAACCCATTTGACAGCAATTAACCGGCCCTCTTCAACCGCATATACATTTTCACCCTGCTTCTGAACCACCACATGAGAAACATAGCGTCGGGGGTGTTTTGCCGTCACGTAGATCTCCTGCAGACGACCCTCGCGAAGGTAGGTCAAGCGAAGGAGAAGTTCATTCTCTGCCGGAGACAACCGACGAATCCGAAACGTGTTTTGAGGAGAATTGACAACAGTGATTAAGTCACCCCACATCACGTAGTCAAACTCAAGCGTGAAATCCTTGGTGTTGGCCTTTTGCGATCCAAATGCCCCATTAGGGACAATACCATCTGACTTATTGTACACGTACTCCGCCTTCCCAACATGACGGGTCAGGATTCCAGAGTCGCCAAAACAAGTCTCAAGTGCTATGTCCGTTCCGCCAAACAATTTGTCATCCAGATTCCGTGGCACAAAATCCATGTACAATTGTTTCTCCCCATCAAACATTTGGCCAAAATGCTTTACGCTTTCAATTGACGCCTTAACCGGACTCACAATCCGTGCAATCTTCCGGCACATTTCGAACACGTGAAATGTATTAAGCGCAATCACAATGGACACGGCACACACTACCCAGGTCTGAGGACGCACCAGTGCCCTGCTGACGCGACGCCATCCCTCTTTGCTGTTTTGACCTGGCGTTTCAGACCGAACCGAGCAAGCCGCAGCCATGGGCCAGGAAAAAGCCAACACCAAGAACACATCCGGAAGGTAAAAGTATCTTGATTGCGTGACAACATAGAGATTAAACCGCCCTATGGCGATGATGCCATAATAGCTCACAGCGCACCCCAAAAAGATCAGAGTCAGGTAGCCGTGACTTTTGATTTGCCTGAAGCCTCTCAACCCGCGTGTGTGCAGGCCCATTGTGAAGGCGGTCAGGAACAATATGATTGCAATGATCGGTCCTATGCCAAATTGGCTGCCCCGGAGATAAAACAAATCTCCAACGGTGTATTGAGGAGCAAACCCCAGGTTACCCACCACACCCTGCCCCCACAGCCCTTTTAACGTATTTAAGGCCGCTACCGAGAACAGGCCCGGGTCAACGCGACCTGATATCTGAGCTCCCATTTGAGACAAGTAGAGACCCAAGAAACCACCGTAAAGAACAACTGCACAGATAGCAAAGATAAACAAATTGCGTGATTTCGATTCAGAGTCTGACTTTTGCAGCATATAGTGCGAGTGGAACGCGACGATCATAATCATGGCGGGAATGACTACTGCCGCCTCGTAAAAATAGGAGGCAAGCCCAACCAGCAGACCACCGGCCAGGGCCTGCCACCATCGCAGATTCAGAGGGTCTCTTAGGACAATCCAGAACCCCGCAAGGAGGCAGATGGCTTGATGTATGATGTAGAGATGATATGTCCAACTTACCGTATCAAAGTGGCTGAAGCCGGTGATGAACAAAACAGCACAGAGTGAGGCTGTCATCTTATCATCATGCAGTTCTCGGACGATGGCGTAGATGAGAAGCCCAACCACTATGTGGGAAACCCAACTCAAGAGGTGAAACAGAACAAATGCATCCCCAAACACCTTGTGGATCAGGAAGAGCAACAGGTGGGAAAAAGGCTGAAACCTGGGATCACCAAAGAGCTCCCAATAAGAAACCTGAGCTATTGTTTCAACAGTGAGTGGAGAATGCAGAGCAAAATTGGCTATGTACCATTCATCACAACGAAATGGCGTTGTCATGGTGGGCAAAAACGCCAGTAACGACCCGATAAGGCCGAGTGCAATAACGACACGGTGTGCTTTGGATTGATCTTGCATCCTGAGCGAGGACACCCTTCCATGTAAATAGCTGTGTGTTCACAAAAGGTGTATGTGAGAGGCACCGGGTTCTCGTCCGGCGTCACCGTTCACTGTTACACAGCAAATTTGCCGCCTGTAACAGACGAGCAATTAGATGTCTCTTGAAATACCTTAGAAGCCATTCCTCCCTTTCCTCGTAATAATACTTGATTTTTCTTCATAAAACCATGTTGTTATGGCTAATATAATAGCTATTATGAGGACCCCGTAGAAAGCAAGCAAAGCCATTTTGAACGGAGCGTGCTTATAAACGAAGTCAATATGACTGGCCCCTTTCTGGAGAACGATAGCCTTGAAGTTCACATTGGCACGATAAATGGGAACCTCTTTCCCATCAACGTAAGCACGCCACCCTTCATCAAATCCATCGGACCAGTACAAGACCCCATGTTTGTCCGTAACAACGTCTATGTCGAATGAATTGGGTTCATATTTCTTTACCGAATACGAAAATTGACCATTCACATCAAGGTCTCCCTTTGCAGGAGAAGCATTGTCGATCACTGTTTCACGTTGGATCCGAAACCTCTCACAACCGGCAAGGGAAGCATCCACGTCTTCTCTATTGACCAGAACCCATTTGCTCAGCAATCTAATGGCATCCTCGGGACCTAATTTGTTAAGATATGCAGCAACCTCATTGTCTTCCACGACGATTATGCCTCGTTTGAATTGAAACGCAGGCTTTCCAACACAGAACATTTCTTTCATGGCTAACGGCGGAATGCCTGAGTTGATAAGTCCAAAGTAGTTTCTGAGTAGCAAGAAACTGCTCCATCTTCTGAAGTAGAGAGCTGCTCTGAAGTCATTCAAAGTTTCCGGATGTCTACTCTCGGGATTCCCATCAATTGCAAAAACCGGGGAGAACACATAGGGCTGACGATAGATTAGAGAAAGATACCTCACAGACTCCTTGGTTACGCTAAGAAGAGAGAACGGGGCAGCACTTCTGTGTTGATTCAACTCGGGCTCGTGGACATCTGTCTTGATGTTAAAAGCGTCCCTTGGATGTTTCTGGCTACGATATAAATAGGAGATCAGTGCCAGATGGCCCTGTAAGTCGCCGACAAAGCTTCCCCCAAGCATAATCAATAATAGAGCGACGATATACCCCTTCTTTCGCAAGGTGTGTTGTGTTTTAACCAGGAGGAATAGGCCAAGCGGAGCACCAAGCAGTAAAAGGCTTTTGATGAGAAACTCTGTACTACCACCTTTGCAGAATATGGCGACAAAACAAATCTGACCCACCACTAAGCTGCCGAATATTCCCCTTTCTCCCAGATCATTCCGAAGAATCCAACCTATGAAGACCAGGAGGACGATAAGAAGAAACAAATAGTGCGTTTCAGGATAGCGAAGCCTTGTCATCCAATACACAAGCACAATCATGGAACCCGAAAACAGAACAAATGCTGCGATGCCATGAAGATACCGGGTGTCAGATGTATCGTTGAATAGACGCTTCAGGAGACCGGGCCTCCTATGATCATTTGCTGGAAAGAGAGAAGTGTTCCAGGAGGAAAAAATGTGATTGAATCCTAAAACGTAGAAGTACAAAACGGTAAATAGAAAAAAGAGCACAAAACCGTGCGTATGCCTAATGAACCAGAGAGGCGGATAAACATAATAGAGTACTCTATGCAGACCGCCAGCTGGTCCCAGCATCAAGAGGCCAAATCCCGCGGCAATGAATAACCACAGCGCTTTGAGTTTGTGGCTCCCAATCACAAAGCCTAAGACAGCAATGATCCAAGGCAACAAGCCTATATACATGTAGGCTTCTGACCCTGATTCACTCTCCACATCAGGCCCCGAGATAAATGGATTGGGTTCGGGATAGATGGTCTGAACAAAGTCCCAGATGGATGAGAATGTGCCCGTATGCGTTATTATGCTGTAGGGCATTAAGACACCATCGTCTTCCGCTAAAACAGTCCCTTCCCATTGCTGGGTCCCTCCCATCGGGACGGGAGTCTCTTCTTGATATCCAGGATCTTTCATCCTTGCTGGGAATACGAATTTATCTTTCTCCAGCATAACGATGATGTTTGGCAACATCATGGCAACTACAATGACAAACGTGACAGCAAACTTGAAGAGGAACTTGTCGCTTTTCAGCAGTCCCCTCACAAGGTCCCGGCAAAACAGCAGAAGGCCAACGGAAAAGAAGAGGATGAACACCCACATCCCCGAAGAATAATAAGATTGCCAGTTGACCCCCATCAGGGCTGCAAGAAGAAGCCAGTTATGCCAACGATAATCCCTATGGTACGTGATCCGCAAAAGAAAATATGTAATGTATGGCATCCACAAAAACTGATAAACCGCGGCAGCCTGTCTGAACGGACTGAACATGAATGAAAAGAATAATAGAATGGGTATCAGAGAAACTCGAATGAATACATTTGAAGCCAATGTGCGGAATACAATGTAGACCCCGAACACCATCACGATATTCTGAACAAAGTGCACCCAGTTATATAGCGACACAAGGTCATTGCTACCGAGATACTTCCCCACGTAGATAGTCAATAAAGTGATAGGCTCTAATAGTCGCAGATGTATGACTATGGGATAAAAAGGCTCACCCCCATGCGTGAATGGATTCCATAAGGGGAAATGACCATAGATGATGCTTTCGGCAAAGAATTGAAAAACCGGATATCCCCAGTAAAGGTGGTCGTGGATGAATGTGGTTTCATGTAAAAGCAACATGGAGCGCAAGGTATATATGAGAAAACCTATCCCCAATGCTCCTGCCATAATTTCTATAGACAAGAAGCGTCGGGCCACAGGTCCATCAGCCTCTGCCGATCTAATGTTATTCCCAGTCTTGTCCGGGAGGTCCGTGTTCATGAGAACCACATCCTAGTAGCCCTTTCGATATGTCCAAAGATACTTGATGGTCTTAATGTAGGTTAGTTTTCTCTCTTTGGTGTACCTTAGAAAGGTATTGACAAGGTAGATATAGAAAAAGAGGTGTTTCGAATGAACGTTTTTGGCCAGAAACAACAACAAGGCCTTGAGCTTCGGGAATATCAAGCATAGATGGGCTACTTTATGTATGTTGGCAAGGATCTCTTTATCTTCTCTGAGTAAAACGGATCCTCTTACAAAAGACTCCGGCAAATCATCAAAAGAGTAGTCTGGTTTCAGTAGATTTCTCTTTATGCAATATTCTGCTATGCGAGTTCCGGGAAAGGGAAGGAAAATGGCAGTGAACATATAGTCTGTGCCCATCCTGATATTCAAGTCGATTGTGGACACAGCATCCTCAATCGTTTCATCTGGCAAGCAAAACATGTTTGAAGTCTGCAATTCAATACCTTTATTCTTCAAAACTGCAGAGCACCTCAAGAGATCCGCATTTGTGATATTTTTGTTCAATACAGTTCTCCTTAGCCGTTCGTTTCCTGTTTCAACTCCAAAACTCACTGTATGGCATCCTGCTTCGGCCAACGCTTTTGCGTGCCTTCCTTTGATGGTTTTAGCATGTCCGGTGCAGATGAAGGGGACATTGATTTCTGATCTGTACAACTGACAGAATTCTTCCAGCCATTTCAGGCTGAATACAAACAGATCATCACAAAAGAAGAAGGTTGAGGATCCGTAAGAATTCAGACACTGTTTTATTTCCTCTATGAAGAACCTAGGGGACTTTCTTCGAATATATCTACCAGCGGACTTGAAAATCTTCTTGAGAAAGCTGTTTGAACAGAAAGCACAGTCAAACGGACATCCTCTTGAAGACATGAATATCTTCTGGTCGAGGTTTCTGAGTTCTGAATATCGATTGTAATAGATGGCGCGGTCTTCTTTGAATGAATCCAGGTTCGTGGGAAGGCGAGCCACGCCCTGCAGAGTCGGAACGCCGTTTTCATAGTAGCCTATTCCCTGAACACCTTTGGGAGACCCTTCACCCCGTTCAAGCCGATCAATAAACGAAGGAAATGCAACTTCGCCCTCGCCTTGGCAGACATAGTCCACACCATCTAACTTAAGGACGTCCATCGGATACATTGTGGCATGAATGCCCCCAACAACAATGGGTACCTGAGGCATAAGTTGCTTTATTTCCGGAGACATCTTCTTAAGCCATCGATGCTCGGTAGACATAACGGAAAAGCATACCAGATCAGGTTTTAGACTTCTCAGCTTCAAGGTAAAATCAGGTTCACTGGCACTGATCAAAACATCGGTTTCGTGTCCTTGTTTTTTAAACACACCAGATAGGGACATGATTCCGAAATAGGGAAACAGCTGTTTCTGAACAAAACATATCTTCATCAAAATCCCCTTATTCGCACTGTGTGGCTTACAGGGCAGGAGCCTTTTCTTGCAAGAACGAGGCAATCTTCAGCGCCTTGCTGCTGCGTGATGGTTTATGCGCCACACGCGTACCAAGGCCTGTGTTCAATCGCCGGGTTAGGTGCGGGGAAGCTGGGAGCAACCTGCGGCCTCAACGGCATCAACCCGAAAACGCGCCACTCGCATGTCGAATTCCTGACAATGTCTTGCCGAAACCCCGCTTCCTGGCTAATGATTGCAGTGGCGGATGAGGCATTGATAATCAATGGGCTTGCTTATTAGCAAAAATTATACATATAATATATAGAATCCATTCAGGTCAAGGCATCGTGACCCTGAAGGTGAAGCTGGCAAAAGCGTGTAAAATCAAATGGATAAGAGAGCAGGGCCCCATATTCAGGTACCGCAATTCCGTTTCATTCCAATATGGATGTGAAGGAAAAGAGGCCTCGGTTTCCGGTGAGGCAAGTTGTGGTTGCCATGTAGTCCACACAGAACAACACCATTGTACCATATTATGTGCTTTTCACTTCGTTCAAGGCTGCTTCACTGAACACCCTTGTGTCCTGCGATCCAAGAAATCCGTGGCGCCTGCTGGCTGTAATGACGATGCTCCCATAGGGGTTTGTCCATGACTGTGCTATTCTACGGCTCCCTTCTCTTTGGACTGGGCCTTGTCGTTCACGTCGTCATATGGCGCATCCACCTCCCCAAAAGGCAAGCCAAGGTCATATTTCTGTTGTTTACGGGGTCCCTTTGTTGCGGGTCTTACATTCTCTGGAAATATTGCCAGGGGTTGTCTATCCTCGGTTTTCATCCCCCAAGTGACTTGGCCCAATATTTGCAGCTTTGGCTCTACTATGTTTCGCTCACCTTGGCGTACATGATCACATATTCGGCTATTGAGGCAGATAGCCCTTCTCTCATCATCATAATGAGAATCCATGAAGCTGGGAGCTCAGGTTTGGCAAAAGAGAGCTTGGAGGGCATTATGAACGATAGAATTCTCATAGAACCGAGAGTGAAGGATTTGCTGGTTGACAAGATGGCAGATTTTCAGGAAGGGAAATATCGACTAACGAAGAAAGGCGTCCTGATTGCACGGCTGTTTACGTTTTGTCGTGGCGTAATGAAGGCGGGCAAGGGGGGGTAAACAATCGGTGCCGCTGCTCCATATTCACATTCTTTCACCACTTTTCGGCCTACTGACAAACGTCGTCGTTCAAGTATCGCGATGCCGGCATAGCAAGAACCGGGGTTTGTTACGATCGGTCTTCGAGGGGTTCGTCAGCGGATATGCGACCGTGCTGGCGATTGAAGTAGCCTACTGTGTTTCAACGAAGGCGGACGTGGTGGAATGTGTGGGCCAGATAACCCTCAGTACGATAACGTACGTCGTTTTAGGATACGGTTACTTCCATTTCATCAACCTGGGGGAGACTGCTCGGCGAGTTCGCATTCTTAGGGAGCTCTGGGAGTCTCAGGATGGCCTTTCTGTTGATGAGCTTCTGATGCGCTACAATGCTTCGGAGATATTTAGCATTCGCCTTCGGCGAATGATCAACAATGAACAGCTTGAGCTGCGCAACGGGAGGTATTACATCGGAAATCCTGTTATGCTGTATATGGCCAAAGCAATGATGATGATGAAGTTGATTCTTCTCAAAAAACGAGGTGAATTCGAACAACAGCTGTAGTGGGTGCGCTACCTGTAGTGGGAATTTGCGACAGACTGCCCTTGGGCTTAACAGCAATTTTTGGAAGAGAGTTGGTCAATGATTCTAATCAGTCCTAGCGGTGATCGACCCAAGAAGCTGGGTGTTTTTGCCAAGTATGTTCCGTTGTCAGTTCCTTATGGCATAGGTGCCTTAGCAGGATATTTGCATTATAAAGGCAAGAAGGCGGAAGTCCTGGACGAGGAAATCGAACCAGCCAATCCAGACGTGTTTCTATCAAGAACAAAGGATCTCACTCCTCCATACATTTTTGGGATTTCATCTCTTACAGCAGGTATAGCAAGAAGCATTGAGATCGCAAGGACTATTAAGAGTATTCCGGATTTCTCAGATGCAAAGGTCATTTTTGGGGGGATTCATCCTACCGTTCTGCCAGAAGACGTTCTACAATCCGGATACGCTGATATTGTAGTCAGAGGTGAGGGAGAGAAGACTCTGGACATACTCTATGACAGAATAAAAGATGGGAAAGACTACTCTGATGTAGAAGGAATCTCCTTCCTTAGCAATGGAAACACCATACACAATGATCGCGCAAAACTGGTCAACTTGGATACTCTTCCTTCCTTTCCTTATGACCTGTTTTTCCAATATTCACCGAGATATGCCTTAGGTTTTATCACGAGCTCACGGGGGTGCCCCTATGATTGCATCTTTTGCAGTCAACGCAGCATTTCGGGAAAGTTCTATCGTTTCAGGTCGCCGGAAACTGTTGTGGGAGAAATCGAGTATCTTTTCAAATATAGGGGCCAGAGGCACCTGACATTTCAGGATGATAATTTTCTCCCTGTCAAGGACAGGGCCATGAAACTATGCGAGCTAATCATTAGTAGGTTTGGAAACAGGATTAGCTTTGATTGCCAGGCCCGTGCTGATAACGTTGATGACGAGGTCCTGGCTGTGATGAAACAGTCCGGTTGCCGGCTAATCCATGTTGGGATAGAGT
>JAQBAU010000057.1:0-9615 GCA_032126655.1 Desulfobacterales bacterium | reverse complement strand
TGGGGTATCAAAATCCGGCTCCCCCACCCCGAAGCTGACAACATCAATGCCCTCGGCTCTCATCGCCAACGCCTTTGCATTCAAGGCCATGGTAGCTGATGGCTTTATTCCTCTGATTCTTTCAGATAGAAGCATGATTCTCTCCTTAAACCGTTCGGCGCCCAAACGCAGGGCCTTTTTTCTTGACCTGAGGGGGCCACGTCAATATAAGTACTAGTTTTGCAACAACTCAAAATAGTTAAACGGATATACTTCACCCGTCCCGTATCAGAGATTGTATCAAAAGGCAATTTCTTTGAAGAATTGGCAGCTTAACAATTCCATCCTCAAGCTCAGAAGCGCCCGAATTACTACAGCCGGGAAGTGGACAGTCTATTATGTCCTGATAGGGCTGATCGCCGGCCTGGGCTCCATAGTGTTTCAGTACCTTTGCCAGGTCGGCCTACATGTCTTCCTGGATCTGCTGGCAGGCTACCGTCCTCCCTCGCCTGCCGGTGAGTCCCATCTCTTTCAACCAACGGGTACGCCCTTCGTCCGCTGGATGCTCTTATTCCTGCCGGCCTTCGGAGGCCTTTTGAGCGGCTGGCTTGTCTACACCTTTGCTCCGGAAGCAGAAGGACACGGTACGGACGCTGCCATCGATTCCTATCACAATAAAGGAGGGTTCATCCGAGGAAGGATCCCTTTTATCAAGACCATTGCCTCTGCGATCAGCATCACCTCAGGGGGTTCCGGAGGTCGCGAGGGACCCATTGCTCAGATTGGGGCTGGATTCGGATCCTTTCTGGCCACCAAGTTGAAGCTCTCCGATCGGGAACGCCGCATCATGCTGGCCGCAGGCGTGGGAGCAGGTGTGGGAAGCATCTTTCGCGCACCATTGGCTGGTGCCCTCTTTGCGGCTGAGGTCCTCTACCGTGATCCGGAATTTGAGTCAGAGGTCATTATCCCCGCCGGGATCTCTTCAGTGGTTGCCTACTGCGTCTTCTGTCTGGTCTTCGGGTGGGGCTCGCTCTTTGAATCCCAGGACTTTGTCTTTCAGAACCCTTTGGAATTGGGGCCGTACATTGTGCTCGCCTTCGTCCTGGTTGGTGCCGGTATCCTGTACGTTAAGGCGTTCTATGGTGTACACCACGTCTTCAAACAATTGAAACTTCCAAATCATATCAAGCCGGCCATAGGCGGCCTTTGCACTGGTGTCATCGGGTTCTTCCTTCCCGCCACGTTGGCCTTCGGCTACGGATACGCCCAGATGGCCCTGGACAACATGCCACCAGCTCTTTTGGGGTCCGGGACGCTATTCCTGGTAGCACTGGCTTTAGGAAAGATAATGACAACTTCTTTTTCAATCGGTTCAGGAGGGAGCGGCGGGGTGTTTGGCCCGTCCATTGTCATCGGCGGAGCCCTGGGTGGGGCCGTGGGGAGAATCTTCCATTTCATTCTGCCGGGAATCGTCACCCAGCCCGGTGCTTTTGTGGTGGTTGGTATGGCAGGGTTCTTTGCAGCCGTTTCCAACACCCCTATCTCTACGATAATATTTGTAAGCGAGATGACCGATTCGTATCAGCTGCTGCTGCCCAGCCTGCTGGTCTGCTCGCTCGCTTTCCTGCTTTCCCGGAGATGGACGATTTATGTGAAGCAGGTGCGAAGCCGGATAGATTCCAATGCCCACCGGGGAGATTTCTTTGTGGACGTGCTTGGGACGATCAGGGTGAAAGAGCTCATGCCTCGATTGAGACGCGTTGAACTTGTCCCCGAGAACATGCCGCTGACAGATTTCAGGAAGATGTTCTCTTCGACAGAGCAGCAGTACTTCCCGGTTGTTGACAAAGAACAAAGGCTTACAGGTATATTTTCCATTAACGATATCCGAGGTGTCATTTTCAACCAGGAGATGGGAAACCTTCTGGTAATGAAAGATGTCGCCAACTCGGACATCATAGTCACAACACCCTCTGAAGACCTCAGTGAGGTTCTCAAGAAATTCACCATTCGCAACATAAACAGGCTCCCTGTTGTCAAGGAGGAAGACCACAAGATTCTGCTCGGAATGTTAGATCGCCGAGAAGTAATTCAATACTACAACGACAGGGTCGACGAGATTAAGCTGAAGCATCAGAGAACAGACATTGAATCAGATCGCGAAATCAGCCAGCTGAAAAATATCCCCGTGCGTGAAGCCATGAGGCGTGAGATGCAGACGATCCGGGCGGACATGTCTCTTGCAGAACTGCAAGATTTTGTTCATCAGAGCAAGTTTAACAGTTTTCCGGTCGTTGACGAACTTGACCGCCTGATCGGCATGTTATCCCTGAGTGATTGTCAAGAGTGCTTCAGCCAGGAGGGTGAGGAGACTCTGACCGCAAAAGATGTCGCAACCCCCGGTGTTGTGACCATAACCGAGGATGATAGTCTGTTCCGGGCCCTCACCAGGATCACCCAGGGGGATTTTTCCGTACTCCCGGTGGTCGACAAAGAGCATCCCAAAAAGCTCCTGGGAGTTATCAGCCGGAGAGATATCATGTCCACCTATGACGACATGATCATTAAGAAAATGGAGCGGGCTTCGGAAAAATAGCAGAATTGTTTAAGGTTTTGAGTTTCTTGGTCAGGATCCCTACAGGTGGGTTCATATCCCGGTCCCGGGTGTCGCCATCCTCCGCCTCGCAGCCATAAGCAGAAGAAACACAGCGCTGTAGCATATTGCTATAACGAACGAAAGTGCGTTGTAACCCCAAGCCATGCTGCCGTATTCAAGAATACCGCCAAATGTGGCGCCAAGAAGATTCCAGCCGAAGATGTGCTCGGCAATCTTCTGGTCTTTGAAGGTAAGACTAAAGATCAAATTGGCGAAGTAAATCGGAGAAAAGGTCATCAGACTTGCAGCTATAAATCGTACAAACGCACTTTCTATACTGAGCAAGCGGCTCAACGGATACAATAAGGGGAACAGCGAGCTTACGAGCAGAAGACCGTATATCGTCCAGAGCACGGGCCGCGTGTTCTCTAGCACCGTGGCGGTCCAATTGGCCGCCAACACTAAAAGGAGCACGGCCAGAAAGATGAGAGAATTGTTCAGCCACGTGGTGCCAAACAGAAGGCTGAACTGAATCACGCTTTTGGTCTCAAGGACAAGGAAGGCTATGCCCATGAGCACGAAGGACAGCTTCATCAACAGCATGCCCCTGCCTCCGTATCCCTTTTTGTTCTTTGTGGTAACATGCAGCAGCACAAGCAGCGCGGTCAAGAAGACAAAGACGCCTGCCATGGCTTTCACATAGAACAAAGGCATGTTTCGATTCTTGAGATAAAGAAACGGCCAGTCATCCGTGGGTGTTTCGACACCGGACTCCTTATTCAGGTTGAAAGCCCCACTCACCCCGGACTTACCGCCAATAAGCATGGCGAACATGCCGTGGCCATGTTCCTGATACAATATCTCGGGCGGCCGCCCCGTGACCTCTTCCAACATCGTGGCGATCTTCTGCACCACGAAAGGTAGTCGATAGAAATTATAGAACAGAATGTCACCGCTGTCCGTCAGTAGGTCGTACGCGCGTTGGACGGATTCTCGGGTGAAGAGGTAGTTCTCCAGTCGCAATTGAGATAGCGAACTGGCTTTCACGAGGGAATCCGTGAGCGCAAAGACGATGAGGTCGTATTTCCTGTCCGTCCGCGTCAGAAACGCGCGGCCATCATCGATTACCAGACTGACCCGCTCATCCTGGTACGGCTTAAGCGGGTTGTATTCCTTTCCCAGTTCGGCGATCACGGGGTCGATTTCTACGGCATCCACATGCTCTGCACCGTAGCTGAGGGCAGCTGCCACGTCGTTCCCCGATCCTGCCCCAATCACAAGGACACTCCTGTATGGTGGTCGCTTGGCAACCATGGTCCGCCATAAGTATGGCTCCCGGTAGATCGTCCCTTCCACGTCCCTCAATATCTGCTGGTGATTCAATCCGTTCACAAAGATCATTCTCTTCGGTTCGGGCGACTCCACCACGTATTCGACTTTCTGATAAGGAGACCAGTGCACCTCAAGGGGGCCTCTGAAATCCGGATCGCGCATGAGTTGTTGATCTTGACAGAATGCGACGGCGGCCGTTATAAGCCCAAGCCCGAGCGGAATCCACCACTTCCTCATCCGCGAGGACACGGTGAACGGAAAAACGGCCGAGAGAATAACGAACCACAACCAGGCAGGACACTGCGTTGCACTTAGCAGTATGAAGGCAATGATCCCAATGCAGGAGCCCGCAATATCAAGCGTGTAGGCAGTCAGCGGTCGAAATAACCGAAACAACTTGGCCGTCCTCTGGGATATGAAACTGAACGTGATGACGACCAATACGAAACAGAGGGCGAAGAAGTAGTAGTTGTACTTGTGCACCTCGAATACTACAGAAGAGAAGTAAAGGTCGCCGTCGACATCGCTGTACCATGGCTGCTCGAACCCAGGCACGACGGGGTGTTTGAAATACACGAAGACCACGAGGAACGCCAGGACGGCAAGGGCGCCGTGATAGAGGGCATTCGATGTCCTTTCACGAAAATGGTGGTGGAAGACGAACCCAATCCCCATTCCCACAAAGACAGACAGGAGGACGATGTTTGGAAAGTACCCAAGATTCCATACGTTTCCCGCCAGATACCGTATGAGTGCCAGTTCCAGAAAAAGGGTGACGAACCCCATGAGAAGGAGTTGGACTCCACTCCACGGCCCTGCCACCTGACCCGAATCACCCGCCCGATTAACTGTGATTTTGCTCATAAGAAGTACGAGATTCGCCTTGTTGGTCCAAGAATTGAAGTTCTCTTCAGCGACTCGACTGTCTTCGACCCTGCCTTCGACATGAGCTCAGGCCGAAGGAAGTTTGTGGAATTGAAGAACCCTGCAGCAAGCTGCAGGGAATGTTCTGCCTTACGGCAGTGCTTCGCAGCGACCGTAAGGAAGTTGACCATTTTTTGGATTCGCTCGCTAACCCCGCAGCAAGCTACGGGGAATGCGCTGTAGCTGGTTCGGCCTCCGCCATAGGCTTCTGCCGACGGCAGATGGCGACGCCGACCTGGAGACTTAGACGCATTTTTGAGATGGGTTCTTAGTATTTGACTTCCTTCAGCACCAGGCCATGAGCCGGAGCGGTTATGCCGGCTTTCTTGCGGTCCTTTGACATTAGGATGTCCTCAAAGGCTCCCGGCGATACCTTCCCAAGCCCAACATCAACGAGCGTTCCCACCACGTTTCGCACCATGTGTCGCAGAAATCCGTCGGCCTCAATACTGAAAACCACGTAGCCATCTGAATCCTTTTCGGTCAGGTTTGCATCGATGACCGTCCGAACCGCATCCGACCGTGGACTGCCGGTCGCCTCGAAAGCTGAGAAGTCGTGTTGGCCTTCCAAATAGGCCATCGCTTTGTTCATGGCATTGAGGTCAAGTGGTTTTCTAATGTGCCAGGTGTACTGCCGAAAGAGGGCTGTGGGGTTGGACCGATTCAAAATGCGGTATCGGTACACTTTGCTCCGGGCACTGTATTGTGCGTGGAAACCGTCATCAACAGCTACACAGTCTTTGATAACAATGTCCGGAGGAAGGAGGCTGTTCAGGCCTCTTTTGAAGATTTCAGAGGTGAGCCTTGTGTCGGCACGAAAGCTGGCCACCTGGTTGAGCGCATGCACCCCGGCATCAGTGCGCCCGGACCCGATCACTGTGACCGGATTGTTTATCATGGTCTCAATCGCGGCTTCAATCGTCCCCTGAATCGTGATGCCGTTGTTTTGGCGTTGCCATCCTTGATAGGAGGTGCCGTCGTATTCGATGACTATCTTGAAGTTCTGCAAGAGAAACAAGTACCTAAAGTGCGCTAAAGTGCACCAGCGTGCCTAAAGCAAGACAAACAACACCGCCCACGAAGAGCTTCTTCACATCCTTAACTTTAGGCACTGTTTTAGAGAGGAAACGGAGGCTGATCCAGCCCTGCTGTCTCCGGAAGCCCCAGCATAATGTTCATGTTCTGGATAGCCTGACCAGAGGCGCCTTTTACCAGGTTGTCAATCGCCGAGATCAGAATGAGGCGCTTGGTCCCCGTGGCCACCTGAAATCCGATATCGCAGTAGTTGGTCCCTTTTACGTGCAAAGTATTAGGGAATCTGCCCGGCGGACAGATCCGGACAAAAGGCTTGTCTGCATAGAAGGAATCGAGGAGAGACGCCACGTCCTGAATCGAAACATCCTCCGTCAATTCAACATAGATCGTGGTCAGCATACCTCGCGTCATAGGCACCAAGTGGGGTGTAAAAGTAGTGCGGATGCTACGCCCACAGAAGAGGCTCAAAACCTCGTCCATCTCCGGATTATGCCGATGATTGGCCACGTTATATGCTTTGAAACCTTCATTCACCTCGCAGTAGTGAGTGGCCAAGCCAACCGAACGGCCGGCTCCACTCACACCTGACTTCGAATCTGCAATAATGCTGTCAGGGTCAACAAACGTGGCCTTGATAATAGGTAGCAAGGGAAGGAGAACGCTCGTGGGATAACAACCCGGGTTCCCAACCAGGGAGGCATTTTGGATATCATCAAAATTAATCTCGGGCAGACCGTAAACGGCTGTTTTGAGCAAATCTTTTGCCTCATGGGGCTCATACCAGGCCTCATATACTGCTGGATCTTTGAATCTGAAATCTGCGCTCAGGTCAACGACCTTCTTCCCCCGGGCAACAAGTCCGGGAACAATTTCCATGGACGTCTTGTGTGGAAGCGCCGTGAACACCACGTCTGCCGCCTCTGAAACAGCCTCTTCTGAAAAAGACTGGCAGGTCAGATTCACAATCCCGGCCATGGCCGGATAGACATCGGAAAACAGCTGTCCGGCGTACTGGCGAGAGGTAATCATCGTCAGTTCTGCTTGGGGATGGGCCGACACGATTCTTACAAGCTCTGCACCTGCGTAGCCGGTAGAACCAATTACTGCCACCTTGAACATGTTTCCTCCAGAATAAGTCGCTAAAGTTGAGGACCTGCGCGGGAGGAGGAAATTCCTCCTCCCCATTTAAGAGACAATCTGACCCTATGGTAAGCCATTTCCCTTGTCAAATCAAAAATAGGCGCAATTCTGCCGCTGGTTCGTGAAGGCGGAGTCGGACTTTCCGGGCGATACTGACGGCAAACCAAGGGTGGAGGGTCACTGTGAATAGCTGGAGAGATGCAAAGGCGGAGGGCGAAGTTAGGACGAAACGTCCGGTCTCGGGGTCAACTACCGGAACCGGTATGTAATTCTTCCTCGGGTCAAGTCGTACGGCGAGAGCTCTACGGTCACTATATCTCCAGGCAGGATCTTAATAGAGTACTTCCGCATCTTTCCGCAGGGATGAGCCAGTATCTGATGTTTGTTCTCCAATTCCACCTTGTAGGTACCATGCGACATGTCTTGAATGACTTTGCCCTGCATCTCGATGGCTTCCTCCTTTGGCATGATCAACTCACCCCCTACTTTCTGTCGGAAGAAAAAAATGGCGGCCCCTCACTGTATGGGGAGCCGAAGCAACAAAAAAGGAAGAAGCCCTCAGCTCCTCCCTCTCAGAAATTGCAAATGAGAAACCACCTAACGCTTCGAATACTGGAAATGAGCCCGGGCGCCTTTTTGCCCGTATTTCTTCCGTTCCTTTACTCTGGCATCACGTGTAACAAGGCCTGCTTTCTTCAGTATCTGCCTGAACTCTGGATTAAACTGAAGCAAAGCTCTCGTAATCCCGTGCCGAATAGCTGCGGCCTGTCCGGAGATACCTCCACCGCTGACGTTGACTTTCACGTCAAAGTTGCCGTAGGTGTCAGTTAAGACGAACGGCTGTTCCACCACCATCTTGGCCGTTTCCCGGCCAAAATAGTCTTCGATGGTTCGATCATTTATTGTGATGATCCCTTTGCCGGACCTGAGCCACGTCCTGGCGATAGAACTCTTCCGTTTCCCAGTAGCGTAATAAGATTCTGCCATAAACCGCTCCTAAACTAAAACTGCAGTATTTCAGGTTCCTGTGCCGAGTGTGGGTGTTCCGGCCCAGCATAAACTTTTAGCTTTTTCAACATGCTACGCCCAAGCGTGTTCTTTGGAAGCATCCCCCTGACGGCGTGCATGACCAAATCCTCGGGGCGTTTTTCCAGAAGCTGCTTGGCCGTCATTGACCTGAGGCCCCCCATATAGCCGCTGTGGCGATGATAGAGTTTGTCATCCCACTTACTGCCGGTCAAAGCGACTTTTTCAGCATTGATTACAATGATGTGGTCACCCGTATCAACGTGAGGTGTATAGATGGGCTTATGCTTCCCCCTGAGGCGGGAGGCGATAAAACTGGCCAGCCTCCCCAGGACGCGCTCTCTGGCATCTACAACGAACCAATCCCTCTCAACTTCTGCTGGTTTTGCACTGTAAGTTTTCATGGTTCCGATCTCTTCGATTCCCCTAACTTTAGAAAAGATAGTAATTATTACCCCGTCAACGCCCTGTCAAGAAAAAAATGGTGGTCGGCGAGGCCGTTAGTGATCCGAGTCCACTTACCAGTGCTTGGCTCACCCCGGCTGCGGTGATTATTTCGTTTGACATTTTACTCTATTTCCAACATATTGCAAGGGTTAGAGATCTCAGATGCCTTTTTTGAAAGGAACCTGCCACTTCCAGAGACCAATCGTGAATTGAATGATGCCATGGTGCATGCACCCCTAGAAATTGAAGTGAAGTTTCATCTACCCGAGATCGATCCCACTAGAGACCGCCTGATTGCTATCAACGCCGCACCTTCTGGCCGGGTTTTTGAAACAAACATCAGATTCGAAAATACATTGAAAAGCCTGAAGAGAGAGGGCACCCTGCTAAGGCTTCGTCACGATGATCGAAGCCGACTAACCTTCAAGTCAAGCCCCTCCACCCCTGATACGCAATTCAAAGTCCACAAGGAGTTGGAGGTAGAAGTGGGTGACTTTCAAGCCTGTCACGACATTTTGGAGGCCCTGGGGTACTTTCCTGAGCAAGTCTATGAGAAATGGCGGGAGGCCTTTGTTCTTGACCATACCAGTCTCTTGATCGATACAATGCCCTACGGTACATTCCTGGAGATTGAGGGGGAGAAGTCGAAGATCCGCGAAATAGCAGACCGTCTCAGCCTAAATTGGAAAGAAAGGATACTACTGAATTACCTTGAGATTTTCGAAGTAATTCAGCGTGAAGAAAACCTTGGTTTTGCGGACATCACTTTTGACAACTTCAAGGGACTAACTCTTGACATCAATAAATATCTCTCTTCGCTGTATGCGGGGTGAGGGTTAAGGGGTTATTTCACCGGTCATTCTAAAGAGCGAATCCACAGAGCAATTCCTGGCCCACGGGCTGACGATTGATGATTTATGATTGACGATTGGCGATTGAAAGACCATTTTCTTTCTTTTTCTTTGAGCTTTCAGCTTTGAGCTCAGTCTCGGCAGAGACGCCTACGGTGAACGGCTCTGGGATTGAATATTGACGATTGATGATTGGCGATTGAAAGCGCAGAGCGCAAAGGGCAGAGCGTGAAAGAACAAAACGCTATGCGCCATGCCCCATGCGCTTTGCGCAACAGACTGACC
>JAQBAU010000056.1:0-6168 GCA_032126655.1 Desulfobacterales bacterium | reverse complement strand
CATTGTCATAGTGCTATCCGTTCACCGTTGTCCGTTGACCGTTCACCGACATTCGTTTGGCAATCACTGTTGTGTTGTACAAAATTTGTGTAGGGGAGGGCTTTATGCCCTCCCGCGGGCGGGGATAAACCCCGCCCCTACATTCTTTCTTGCCTCGACGCCTCCGTTGTCATTTCGACCGAAGGGAGAAATCTTGTCCTTGTCCCGGGTCGGCACCATGAAGATTTCTCGCTTCCACCTTTGCCCTAGCGGGCTTCGGCGGACAAGTCGCTCGAAATGACAACATGGAGGCATCCAGCTGAAAACCATGCATTAGCGAATTCTTAGCTCATATCGCGCAGAGCGATAAGGCGGGGATAAACCCCGCCCCTACATTCCTGTGCGTCAGCTACTGAGCCTTCCTCTCGCGTTGGATCATCTGACAGTTGGCTTCAAGGGCTTCGCTGACATGAGGGAAGAAGCGTGCATCTGTGTGAGGAAGAAACAGCGCTCCCATATACTTGTCCATAAAGGACTGGTTGTCACTCAGTTCAACGTTGGTCATCATCTTAGCAATCCGTTCCACCTCGATGAACATCCCTTTGGACAGGCACACCAGTCGCGACCCGAGCAAAGACCCGTTTCCGAGGAAGTAGAACTTTTCAGCCGGAATGTCAGGAAAGAGGCCAATCTGTTTCCCTTTTTCAAGGTTAATGTACCGTCCAAAGGCGCCTGCGATAATCACGCGATCCAGGTCATCAAACGAGAGGTTCAGGCTTTCAAGGAGGGTCTGGCATCCTGCAAAAAGCGCCCCCTTGGCCCGAATCAGGTTTTCAATATCCACCTCGTTGATCACGATATCATCACCCGTCCCAGAGTCTTCTGCCCACGCGATAACGTATTCGTGCCCGAACTGCCCCGACCGGATGCGGTCTGAGGAGATATCTCGTTCAAACTTGCCGTTTCGGTCGATGACACACCCTGACAGCAACTCTGCCAAGACACTGATCAGACCGGACCCGCAAATCCCTAACGGCTTCTTTCTCCCAACCGTAATCAACATGGGTTCCAGGGTAATGGGATTGATATGGAACCCCTCAATGGCACCCAGATCGGCCCGCATGCCGTGTTTGATGCCTCCACCCTCGAATGCAGGCCCCATGGAGCATGCAGCGCACGCAAGCCATTCACGGTTTCCCAGAACAATCTCACCGTTGGTCCCAATATCCATGTAGAGCGTGAGTTCCTCTTTTTGAAAGACACCAGAGCCGAGTATGCCGGAGACAATATCCCCTCCAACGTAACTTGCTACTGCAGGATAACTGTACAGTTGCACACAATCAGGCACGTCAATGCCGACATCTGACGCCCACACCAGCGGCATGAAATTGGCCACCGGCACATAGGGTGCTTCCCGAATGTAGCGTGTTTCCATACCCAGAAGAAGATGGGTCATCGTGGTATTGCCAGCGGCAACCATGCATGAGATGCTTTTCTTTGAGCTTCCGTTCTTCTCCATCACTTCGTCAATCACCTGATTGATAGACGACATCACCAAAGACTGCAGTTCTTCTCCACCCCCGGGTTTTTGGGCATGCACAATACGTGTGATCACATCCTCACCACGTTGGGCCTGCCTATTGTATTCAGCCGCCTCCGCAATTACTTCTCCTGATCTGAGATCAACGAGCTCAACGCATACGGTTGTCGTTCCGATGTCCAATGCCACGGCAAGGTGCCGGCTGGAGGTATCCCCGGGCTCCAGGCGGACCAACTTGAACCGAGGGGACTGATCCTGTGCGGGAAGTACGGCGCCGGGTGCCGGACCTGCCATGAGCGTGACTGTTACAGACCACTCACTCTTCCTCAGTATCTCGGGCATGGTCTCAAGACAACGGAGCTCTGCGGAGAAGTCCTCCACTTGATGCTGTTGTTTGAGGCCCATGGAAAGACGAGTCAAGTCGCCCACGTTGTCCTTTAATGTGGGTGGCGTGAGTTTGACAGGCAGCTTAATCGCCAAAGGGTCCTGTTGCCAGCCTTCGGCCAGGGGCCTCGCGCCAAGGTCGGCAATCTTGCGTTCCTCCGTGCCCATATCGAGCTGTCGTGCCACGAGGTGTTTTAGGCCCCTTGACTCAATCGGAATCTGAACCGTGCAGTCTGAAAGGACAAAGGTATTACACGCCTGCCGCCACCCCTCTTCGTATTTTTCCTGGGTTATCTTCTCCGACTTTTCGCTATCAACCTTTCCAGCCTCTATGACTACCTGGCATTTCCCGCAAACACCCCGGCCGCCGCACGTGGCATTCACGTGCACACCGGCCGCAAGGGCCGCCTCTAAGAGGTTCGTCCCTTTGTCGACCAGAATTGTCGTGCCATCAGGTTCAAAGGTGATCTTATATTTCATAAGTCCAAAGAAAGTGCCTAGAGTGTCTAAAGTGCGCTAAAGCCTGCCCTGGCGCGACATAGTCAGGTCCACCAGCTAGGTCTACAGGTGTTACGTGCCCGGCTTAGCCTACCATGACACCAAGCCAGGCCCGCCCTGGCGCTACCTGATTAGGTTAATCTACTAAGCCTATGACCCGGGTCTGGGCCAGGGTCTGGGCCAGGGTGCCTAAAGTTGAAAAATACGATGCTGCGAATGAACAGCCGATCGCAGGTACTGTAGCATCCCAACGTGGGAACTGCCCACCAAAAAATGAATTTGGGACTCGAAGAAAATCTGTAACGAATGGGAATTGACTAATGACACTGTAGAACCCATCTCAAGGATGTGGATCAGGCCTCAGGGCAAGGCGCGGGGCGGCGAAAACGCGGAGCATACACGGCAGTATGTGAGCATTTTGAGCCGGCCCGCAACGCCGCAATGGGGCCTTAGACGCATTGTTGAGATGGGTTATAGAAAAAGGCCGCTTATGGCGGCCTTTCCATGCTGATAGAGATAACGATGCGGGTCGTGAAAACTCTTTTCCTCAGTTTATTCCGTTAGTTCGTCTTCTGTCTCGCTCATCGCCGCCTTCTGAACAAGAGTCTCATATTCCCGATCGACTCTGTCCTGAATCACCTGGATCGTTTTTTTGTCCAGATGACGGAACCGACCCTGCAGCTTCAGATACTGCTCAACGGGTTTCGGCTTCTTGATCTTCCTCGACATGACATAGCGCCCGTCAATGACTTCATAGAGCGGGAAGACTTTCGTCTGCACCGCAAGCCGACTGATCTCAACGGCAAGTTCCGGGGCGAGACGCCAGCCCGTCGGGCACGGGGAATACACGTGCAGGTACGCCGGACCCTTGATCATGGCAGCCTTCTTGGCCTTGTTCATCAAGTCGGTATAGTATGCCGGCGAGGCGGTAGCCACATACGGGATCGCGTGAGCCGCTGCAATAGCTGGCATATTCTTCTTCCAGGTATTCTGGCCGATGCTCAGCTTCCCGGGCGGAGAGGTTGTTGTCATAGCACCGTACGGAGTGGAACTCGAACGCTGGACTCCCGTGTTCATGTAGGCCTCGTTGTCCAGACAAAGGTAAACAAAATCGTGCCCCCGTTCCAAAGCACCGGACAAGGCTTGAAGACCGATGTCTGCCGTGCCGCCATCGCCCGCCACGGCCAAGATCGTGGTTCGTTGCTTGGGAATCCTACCCTTGCGCATCAGGGCCTTGCGGGCCGCCTCAACACCAGAGGCAACGGCTGCTGCATTTTCAAATGCCACGTGAATCCAGGGAACGTTCCAGGCTGTCTGGGGATAGGGAGACGTAATAATCTCCATGCACCCGGTCGCACTCGCCACGATCAAGTTTGTTCCCATGGCCTTGAGCGCCATCCGCAGTGCTAATACCTCCCCGCACCCTTGGCAAGCACGGTGTCCCTGGGCAAGGGGTTCCACTTTGGGCAGGGATTTTGGTGTAAACTTCTTGAAATTCTTCAATGCAGCTTCCATTATCTTTCCCTCACTCCAATCAGTTCGTAGGTAGGGCCTTTCTTCTTCTTGGCATATCGCATGGCTTTATCGACCATTTCTTCATACGTCCCAACTGTTATGTCGCGTCCTCCAAGGCCCGCGACGAATCCGAAAATCTGGGGTGCCTTCGGCGTTCCATACAGGGCAGACCGGACCTCTGTAAAGACCGGTCCCCCTTGTCGGCTACCGTAGGAAATGGCCCGATCCATAACGGCCAGGACCTTAACGCCTTTCACAGCCCTCTTGAATTCCTCGAGCGGAAAGGGACGCCATAGACGAAAGCGCAGGAGACCCACAGGCACACCCTCGTCCCGCATCTTGTCCACGGCAGTCATGGCGGTCTCCGAGACTGAGCCCATGGTCATCAAGACGATCTTAGCGCCCTTGGTGCGATAAGTTTCGACCGGTTTGTAGCGACGCCCGTATAGCTTGGCAAACTCCTCCCAGGCCTTCACGACAACCTTCTTAGAATCCGTCAGCGCTGCCTCTATCTGCTGTTTCGCTTCCGTGTAGACCTCCGGCATCCCAACCGGTCCCATGGTCACTGGATTCTTGGGGTCAAGAACTATTCTCGGCTTATACGGCTTGAGGTACTTCCTGACCTCCGACGCGCTTAACATCTCAATGGGCTCAATGACGTGGCTGAGAGTGAAACCGTCCAGGTTCACCATGATCGGAAGCATGACCTGCGGATCCTCGGCGACTCTGAAGGCGTGAATGATCAGATCAAAGACTTCCTGGCCGTTTTCCGCAAAGGTCTGAATCCAACCCACGTCTCGCTCGGCCATGATGTCACTGTGATCGTTCCATATGCTGATGGGCCCTGACAAGGCACGGTTAGTCACAGCCATGACAATGGGGGTGCGGAGTGCGGGGGCAATGAACAAAATTTCGTGCATGAGGGCCAACCCTTGAGCGCTGGTGGCCGTGAACGTTCGAGCCCCTGCAGCGGATGATCCCACACAGACGCTCATGGCCGAGTGCTCGGACTCTACAGGAACAAACTCCGCGTCGAGCTTTCCGTCTGCCACAAGTTCCGCAAGATGCTCCACAATGTGCGTTTGCGGCGTGATGGGATAGGCAGCAACCACATCCGTGTCAGCAACACACGCTGCCTCGCTGGCAGCCAATGAGACCTCAATTCCCACTCTCTTTGGCATGATTAGTCTTCCTCCATAACCATGGTAATGGCGTCCTTCGGACACTCGTGGGCGCAGATGCCGCACCCCTTGCAGTAGTTCTCGTCCCAATTGAAATAGCCACTTCTCAGCGGCGAGTAGACGATGTCCGGGCAATAGATCCAGCACATGCCACACTTGATGCACTTATCACGATCCGTGACCGGTCTTTGGCTACGCCAGTCGCCGGTTCTCAGTTGCCTTGAGTTCCCGGGTTCCGTGATTGTAATTCCGAGCTCCAGGTTTCTCCATCCTGTGATTGCGTCGACCTTGGCCAATTTCCTCACTCCTTATCTGACTATTTTGGAACGTCAGGCTCTAACCCAGTCTTTTTGTAGGCTTCACCCATGGCCTTCAGGTTCTTTTCGGCAATACGGCCGAAGCGCTCTGTGACTGGTGTCTTCATCGACTTGATATCAATAACTCCTGAGGCCTTGATCAAGGCACCCAGCATGGTCGTGTTAGTAATCGGTCGGCCCAAGTGTCTCATGGCAATGTCCGTGCCATCAACAAGAAACATCTTTCCCTTGATGCCAAAGGTCTTGCGCACTTCTTTCTCGTCTTTATGCGTATTTAGAATAAGCATCCCGTCTTTCTTAAGACCGGCCGTTACGTCCACAATCTTAAGAATGGTCGGATCGAGGACCATTACAATGTCAGGCGTGTAGACTTTTTCTCGGGTCCGGATAGGTTTGTCGGAGATGCGCGCATAGGACATAACCGGGGCCCCGCGTCGTTCAGGGCCAAAACTGGGGAAGGCTTGGGCGTACTTCCCTTCATGGATAGCTGCCAGTGCGATCAACTCCGTGGAGGTTACTGCCCCCTGGCCGCCTCGACCGTGTACTCTGATTTCAATCATGACATACTCTCTCGACTCTCAGCGTGTGTGGGATTTTTGCGTACTCTCTTTTCGTGTGATTCCTACGTAATTACTATGAGATACGTTAGGAGAAGCAACTTAAGCCATTTAGTGCATTTTCTGCTTAATGTCAATGGGGAGTTCTGTCCCTGATCCACCGTCTGTCAAGTTTGCCGGAGATTCGCGGCGGTGGG
>JAQBAU010000055.1:0-3352 GCA_032126655.1 Desulfobacterales bacterium | reverse complement strand
CCCACCGCCGCGAATCTCCGGCAAACTTGACAGACGGTGGATCAGGGATTCCCTTGACAGTTGCCACCCGCGGGTGTAAAGGGATCCCATGTCAACGAGGTGGGCTTTCATCCATTCCTTTAGTTGCCTTTCAACACGTCTTTTCACTCCCTTAAACACCAAACAAATATCTGAATTCTAGGACTTAGGAGAGTTCTCCGTCACTGGGAGGTCACGTAAGATGAGAGATGAAGACAAAACCAAAGAGGAGTTGGTCCGAGAATTGGTTGAGCTTCGGAGGCAACTGTCTGAAGCCACGGGACGGCGGCCAGAGACGGGAGAAGTTCGTGTAGAGGACAAGCCGGGACCAACAGGGACTGGTCATGACGTCAGAACCAGCGGGGAGGCCGCGGAACCCTGGACGCCAATTGAGACAAAGCTGGTGATGTGGTCTTTAATAGGGGGCGTGGTAGCGCTGATAGTGTTGGCAACCTTAGTCCACATGTTTCTCCTGGGAGGTCACTAATGGCTGAACAAAGAAGATGGTACAGTGGAATGTATAGCACAGAGGACTGGTGGGCAGTCTGGATAGGCCTTTTCTTTGTGCTTCTCGGTCTCATAGCAGCGGTAAGCGGGATTGACTTAACCGGCTGGATAGTAAAGTTCTCCCTGTGGGTAGACGTATCAAAAGCATTCAACGCCTCTCATAAGGAGCTATTGAGTCCGGTAGCCTCCCTCATAGTGACCTATATCATCTTTTCGATGGCTACCTGCACAGGCGCCAAGTTCATGAAATGGAAGGTGAAGAAGTACTTCATAGCCTGGAGTATCATCTTCTGGCTAACAGTGGTCTTCTATATCGTTGGCCAGAATGCATATATTGCGGCAACTGAATTGGAGTGGAAAAAATATGGCATTACGCGGGGCCTTTCTCTGGGTGGAGCGTATTACATAATAGCGCTCTTTGGGGGACTCTTTATTGGGAATCTGACTCCAAAGCGGTTCAGAACTTTTATCAAGGAAGCGGCAAAACCAGAGTGGTTCATTAAGGTCGCTATTGTCTGTCTTGGTACCAAATTGGGCTTGAAGGCGATTGAGGCCGCAGGCTTTGCCATCCATCTGCTTCTTGCCGGCTGCTGTGCGACAATCGCTGCCTACCTGCTCTTCTGGCCACTGGCCTATACAGTGAGCAGAAGAATCTTCAAGCTTTCAAAGGAATGGGCGGCTTGTTTGGCTTCGGCAATCTCAATTTGCGGGGTTTCAGCTGCCATCGCCACTGGTGCAGCTATCAGGGCAAGGCCTATAGTCCCCATTATGATATCTTCGTTGGTTGTTGTCTTTGCTTTTTCAGAACTGGTAATTCTTCCAGGTGCGCTCACCAAATATTGGTCACATGAGCCAATCGTTGCCGGGGCTAGCCTCGGACTAACTGTCAAAACAGACGGAGCCGATGCTGCAGCAGGAGCCATACTTGATGACCTCATCAGGAGCAAAGTTGCTGGAGAAGGCATTCACTGGGACGAGGGATGGATATTGGCTTCGGCAATCATGACCAAGATTTGGATCGACATGTTCATAGGGGTGTGGGCATTTGTTCTCGCAGTCGTATGGGTCTGGTACATAGAGAGAAGGCCGGGTGAAAAAGTGCCCAAATCTGAGATATGGTTTAGATTCCCCAAATTTGTTCTCGGGTATTTCATTGGTTGGTTCGTGGTGATGGGTCTCGGGCTGGCCGACATCCTCCCGTTCGATAGCCTTGCATTCGGAATCAAGCCAATCGAGGGTTCTTTGCGGAAGTTCTTTTTCATGCTCACATTCACGAGCATTGGTATTGTCACGGATTTCAGGGAACTTGCTAAAGAAGGCCTGGGGAGGCTGGCTGCTGCTTACGGAACAGTCCTGGTGTGCATCATCATACCGGTCGGATTTTTTCTGGCATGGTTATTTCACCACGGGATGATGCCGCCAACGGTAAAATAGCCGAATATCATTCATCCCCGGCCGTGCATTCCCAAAACAGGAGCGCGACCGGCTGTATTATCCTTTGAATTCCACAATTCGGTTAAAGTAGTGATGATGGTGCTGGTGCATCCACTGCGGAAGGATGGATCTGTCACAAGCCATGAATACTTCGAGTTTCTCACCTTTTTTTAGGTAGCCTTTCTCCTTCAACAATTCCCTTAGTTCACTGTCCAGTTTTACCAGTGTCGGTGCCTGCACACGCAGGTCATCGTTTTCGGCAATCCAATGTTTCCCGTCATGGGTAACAGTCAATTCAACCATAGCTATATCCCCTATCCACCAATCTCATGTTCACGAATTCAGATTCTACAAATGCCTCTTCTTCAGAAAGGAATAAGTCCCCCTTTTGAAAAGGGGGATACAGGGGGATTTCCTACTTCAGCCTTTCCTGCATAGTGCTAAAGATGAAATCGACTACCGAGTCGGTATCTTTGAGGACTTTTCTACTATCAAAACGCACTACACAAATGCCAAGACTATCCAAATAGTCATCACGTTCATTATCTTTGACAGAGTTCGTCTCTTCAAGATGTTGTGAACCATCCACCTCAACCACCAATTTTACCTTGGGTGCGAAGAAGTCGACGATATAGTTTCCAAGCGGCTTTTGACGATAGAACTGTACACCCAGAAGTTGTTTGCCCCGTAATCTTGACCAGAGTGCCTGCTCACTCTTTGTCATGTTCTTACGCAAGCCACGCGAGGGGCTCTTCAGTTTGCCATCATAGGAAAGAACCCGCTTTGGCATTTAAAATCCCCCCTAACCCCCCTTTTCAAAAGGGGGGAAGTCATGAAGCGTGATTACCTACAGCGATTGTTGTTCTCTCAGTCATATCCCTATTCTTCCAGCCGTTTATAGCACTTCACGCAGCATTCAGGCATTTTCTGCCGAATCCGCTCGGGTTTCTTCGTAGTCTCAGGGTCGAAGAGTTTTCTGAAAGAGGCATATTTCTGCTTGTTCCATATGTGCGTTAGGCTTTCATTGCGGATGTTGCCAAAAGACATGCTTTTCAGGGGAAGGGATTCTCCTTGGAAAATGTAATGTGAAGAAAGGGTTGGATTGGTAAAAACGCATGGTACGACTTCGCCTTCCACGTTGATGACGCATGCGCGTTGGACGTTTTCACGACAGCAGACGGAATCAGTGTCAAGGTGGGGGCCGTTATAGTCAAAAATGATATCTTCACGGGATGCTCTTTCCCTGATCTCATCCAATGCGTTCCGATAGTCGTTCATTCCTTCTGTGTCATAAAAAAGGGCTTCATCTGTCAGGCTTGGATCAGCAATCAAAGCCAAATTGCTTGCTACCACCTGTTTTGCTTCCACCCTTCTTGCAAGGGGGAGAATTTCT
>JAQBAU010000054.1:0-32317 GCA_032126655.1 Desulfobacterales bacterium | reverse complement strand
CGACTATCGAAGCATAGCTTATATATGTAAGCAATACCACATTTGGCACACTCTTCTCTCTAGCGTGACTGACGTGTTTTGTATGATTTGTAATGACTCCTGGTCCAATGAAACAGTTATCTTCTATAATAGTGGATCTCGAAATAATGGCCCCAGTTCTCACATTCACGTTTTTACCTACATAGCATACGCCTGTTGAGACACAGTGGTCGTCAAAAACTGAGTCATCGGCAATTCGCGTACCAGACTTCAAAGTCACCTTATGGCCGATTTTGACACGATTCATGATTTGAACATCTGGTTCGATAGTGACAAGATTCCCAATCTGCACATCATCCCCAAGTATCACATTTTCTTCTATTACGCAGAAGTTCCCGATTGAAACATTATTCCCACTTGTAAGAGAGGGATGAATGATGCCAGTCTTCATTCTTTGACTCCTTTGCAATGAGGTTTTTTCAATTGTGAGCTTTGTAGTCAAAATCAATCTGGTGGTGGCAGGTGCTCGAATCGATCATATAGGCACTTCTCCTGGTTGTGTTACGAAAAAAATATCAAAGCTGCTAAATACAAATGATAGTTATTTATGAATGCGTATTCTCTCAAGCGTAATGTAGGAAACCTGAGCACAGTCTGGGCTTCACATCCTACTTCGGCTGGTGGTCCATCATGCCTTCCATTCCCGGCATCCCCGGCACGGACATTTTTTGATAACCGGCGGGAACCTCAAACAATGCACCGGACAGCTTTTCCTCTTTGATATTCTTATATTCGGTTGTCATGTGACCGGATGGCCCATCCATTTCCATCTTGATGGGGAAATTGAGCTCCTTGGAAAACCACTGGGTCATCGTACCCATAGACTTGTCGTGATAGATGTATTGATTCTTCTCACACACGTATCCATTCACAGTCTCTGTGCCGAGAGATTTCTTCTCTGCCATGTCCTCTATGGTCCTATGGTCTACTTGGGGGACATTCTGAGTTTTGGGATCGCTTTTCATTTCCATATACATCTTCTCCCTGGGCATGAGCATCCAAACGGAGTCCTTGTCGTGCCGAAAAATCATGATCTGTTTTTCACCTGCCATCTCTGTTTCCTGCCGGAAGTTGTTTTCTTGGACAAAGAATTTCCCCTTGAACACCCCTTGAGGCATGGTTTGGACCATGTCCGCAGAGAATTCAGCTGCATAACTTGGGCTAAGAAAAACAAAACAGAGCAAAGCTGCTGCTACGGACAACAGGTTGGACCAGCAAAGACTTTTTCTCCACATCACGTATTCCTCCTTTGATGTTGAAGGCAGATAGCCTTCCGTTTTTTGGCACAAATGCAAAAAAAAGAGTTGAGATAAGTTCTAGAAGGCTCCGAGCTGACACGGTTTGATCTTGACATCCATGGCATCACATGCAGCACTCACCTTCATCTTTTGAATGCCGAGTTGTTCGGAAATCTCCCAGGCGGTTCGGCAGGGTAAACGCTCATTGACCAGACCTGCCAGAATCGTTTCTTCCAGGTCAGGCTCCACAGATGTGGCAGGTTTGACAATCTTTTTCTCAGGATGATAGCCAAACAAGCCGAGTTGACACTTCACTAAGTGCAGTTCCATGACGTCCGCGGCTTGCCCCACGACATCCGGCGACACACAGAGCTCGTCCGCAACTTGAAATGCAAAAGCGCAAGGAAGTCGTCCTTCTGAAGACCGTTTCATCAGTGCATCCCGAAGTATGGGATCGGCTGTCTCAGACAGCAGGCGAGATATCACTTTGGCGTGTCTTTCAGCAGCATGGTGGTGTCTCATAACAGCTTCTCTGGCTCTTGCCCCGCGGGCTTCCAGGGCTTCCGGGTGATTGAGAAGCCAGATTGCTTTTTCGGCCAACATCTCAGGATTTGAAACCTGTATCCCAGCCCCTTTCTCTTCCAGCAGGGCCTTGGCGTCCAGAAAATCTTCCATGGATGGGCCGTAAAACACCACTTTTCCCCAAGCCGCTGCTTCCAGTGGGTTTTGTCCGCCGAGCGGCACGAGACTCCCACCACAAAACACAATATTTCCCACACTGTAAACTTTGAACAGTTCCCCAAAGACGTCCATGATGACGACTGGTGCTTGGCGCCTTGTCCCGAGGGTGTCAAGCTGGCTCCGGAGTTGGTATGCGAATCCCCGTTCGTCGACCATGGATCCAATGGCAGACGTACGCCCAATATGCCTGGGTGCTATGATCAGAACCGTGTTTGGGAATTCGCGTATGATCTTTCCGTAGGCGTCCAGAACCATGGCTTCCTCGCCAGGGCGGGTACTTCCGGCAACAAAGACCGTGTGGGCAGGGTTAAGATTCAAGAGCTGCCGCATCTCTTTTTCAATAGTAGGGTCCGTGAGGCTAGCGAGCAGATCATACTTGGCATTGCCGTTTATCTCTATTCTGCTTGGATCGGCTCCCATCTCCAGGATCCGAGCCGCATCCTCTTCAAGAATCATGCTAAACGCATCGATGTTCTGTAAGACTTGACGAAAAAGAGGCCGGAGTCTGAAATAACCGCCAATTGACCTTACGGAGATTCGGCCGTTAATGAGGGCTGTTTTAATCCCCATCCGCCGGGCTTCTGCAATCCATGTGGGCCAGATCTCTGTTTCAAGGAGGACGAAAACGTCCGGACGGACCCGGGAAAGGGCCTTTCGCACGGAACCAACGAAATCGACAGGCCCATAGATCACCGGGATGTCTTCTCCAAAGGTCTCGACGGCAAGTTCGCGGCCGTGCTCAGTCGTTGTTGAAATGATGATAGAGCAGCCCGGCACTGTTTTCCTAAGTGCTTCAATGAGCGGAGCCGCTATCCGGACCTCACCAAGGGATACCGCGTGAATCCAAATCCGCGGCGAGCCTGAAAGACGCTCAGTGATATTGGGAGGCAGAAATCCCAGGCGCTCTCCAAAACCCTTTCTGTAACGTCCGCTCAGATGGGTATACAGCCAGAAAGGGGGGACGCAGGAGACAAACAAACCACTGGCCAGCCCAACGTATGCTGTGTATAGAAGGCTCACAGTTTTTCGCTCAATTTAGGGTTTTATCTGTACAAACTGATCTCCTCTTATCTTGAGAAGGTAGATCTGTTTGTCCACATCCCCTGTTTCGTCAAAGGAGGAGAGACCGGTCACCCCGGGAAAATTTCTGACTCCCGAAAGGGCCATCCGGAGTGTGAGTCTGGACCGTACCTCGGGTAGGTTGACAAGATGAAAAAGCATCAGCGCCGCATCGTAGGCTTGAGCCTCCACAAAGCCGGGGGAGCTACCGAAAACCTGCTCAAAGTCCCGAACAAAATTCCGGACTCTAGGTGAGGGACTGTTCAGAAAGAAACCATCCGGCACAATAGCACCCTGAACATATTTTTGGGCTATTTGAATCAACTTGTCTGAGTGCCAGAGATTGGTGCCTAGCAGTAGGACGTTATCTACGTCGTAATATGGAAGCTGAGGAGCGATCATGCCTGCCTTTTCGTAGGTGTCCGGGATGAAAACAGCTCCAAAGTCAACAATTGGCTCGGGCTCATCCTCGTCTTGAAGGGTTCCCCGGGGGGACCTTGGTTTGTCTATCCGTTCTTTCTCAGGCTGGTCGGGTCTTGGATAGTAAAGCCCTACTAATTTCTTAACAGCTTCTGCAAAGTCTGTCTGGTCCGGGCTGTATGATTCAATGGCTACTACATTGGCACCACGGGCTACTATTTCATCCCAGAATTTGTTCATGAAGGAATTCCCGTATTGTTCCTCGGGATATAAGATGGCAAAACTGTCAATTCCCAGTTCATCGACGGCATAGGCGGCAATAGCTTTAACCTGCATGGACGGAGTAAGGAAATTGCGAAAGACCCAATCCCCCACTTCGGTGATATCTGACTTTTGTGTGAGTGTTATGATGGGGACATGAAGGGTCTGGGCCTTCCTGGCGGCTGATTCTGATGTCACCATGGGTCCTATCATCCCAATAACACGGTCATTGAGGGCCAGGCTTTCTACAGCCCTGGCTGCTTCGCTGGCGTCTCCTCGGGAATCTTTGATAAACAACTGAATGGGATCGATATCGAGTTGTGTGTTAAACTGATTCAGGGCAAGCTCTATGCCATTGAGGGCTCGGTTCCCAAAGGTCTCGTAGGGACCGCTTAGCGGGAGGATACAGCCGACGGAGAAACGATCCACAACCGGCCCTAACCGCAATTCCTCCATAAGGGTCGTGGCTGTTTCAAGTTCATCGTGTTTCGGGAACAAGCTGATAAAGCTGGAAAGGACGGCCATCGCAGAATCAATGCGACCCTCCACTGCATAATCTGTTGCCAATTGCAGGCGCAGATAGTCACCCGGGACCCTCTTTCCGTACACGTCAATCAAGGACAGCAACTCCTGCTCTCCTACGTACGTGATAGCCCCCTTCATCTTGACAAGGATTTCAGGGCGCTGCTCGGGCTTGGCCAGATGATAGGCTTCCGCATACTGCTCGACTGCCTCTCTGAACCGTCGATTAGCGCGGTAGACGTCCCCCATAAGATCGTATATGCGAGACTTCTGGCGAGACGTCCTTGTTAGCCGTAGCACGGAGTTAGCGTAGTTAATGGCTGCGCCGTAGTTGCTCTCGTCAAGATAAGTACGTATCACGTTCAGTCGGGCATCTTCTACCAAGAGACTTCTCGGATGCTCTCGGACGAGACGGTGAAAAGCCTTTCTGGCTCCTCGGTAATCTCCCATGGCCATGTAGGCCATGCCCATCTTGTTCAGAGCCGTGTCTGCCAGAGGACCTTTTGGAAACAGCGACAGGTGATTCTCGTAGATGGCGAGTGCCTCGGCGTAAGACTGTTCCTGAAACAGGCGTTCGGCTTTTTCAAAGCGATGCCGGGCCTCGATCTCGCCGGGCGATGGGGGCCGTTCCGGAAAAATGACCGGGCGCCGGCTAGGTGCACATGAATACAGGACAAGAAGTCCCAAGATGAGCAAACACTGGCAGCGCCGGAATCCTTTCAGGATCGACCGGTTAGTTCTTGGAGACAATGCTGATACCTCGCTAAAACCTATGAAGGAAGTGCAAGTTCTCTATCAAAACGACATTGCTTTGTAAACGCCTTGAGTGTATATAAGTCGCAGGCCAAACATCAACCTACCTCCGGGAGGCATTAAATGGAAGAGGAAAAAGTCGGAAAGGTGCAGAAGTTTTTTGCCAAACCCGGTGTGGCGGCTATTGAAGTTACGGATGGCATACTTAGGATTGGGGATAGACTTCATTTTAAAGGCCACACCACCGATTTTGAAGACACCATTACGAGCATGCAGATCGAGAGAGAGGTTATTGAGGAGGCAAAATCTGGAGACCTTATCGGGATAAAGGTCAAAGACAGGGTGCGAGAGAGCGATACTGTCTACAAAATCGTCTAGAGCTCTGGAAATATTACGGGTTCCTTGCCTTCAAACAGGGTCGGATTCTTGCTTCCCATGCAAGCAGTGATTTCTGTCTTGACGGGTATGGGCCTTTTTGTTATTGAAAACCAGTACATTTCTGAGGATATGTGTGAGTCATGAGTCCCGGGGCGCAATATACCTCCTTTCATTGGTGGCGGCAGGCCGTTATGTGAGCCTGCCCACGGGAATGCCGCTCTATGAAATGAAGGGTGGGCCGTGGGCAAGAATAGTCTTCCCATGGTTCTAAGTATAAGAAGAAAGCCATGGGTCTTCTCCATGGCTTTTTTGTACTGCTTGATTCAACCCTATCGGGAAAATGTTACGCAATTAGAAGAGTAGATGAGGAGGAAACGTCATGGAACAGGTGAAGATCTTTTTAGACGAGAGTGAGATCCCTAGACAATGGTACAACGTCTTGGCAGATATGCCAACACCTATGAGCCCCCCGCTGCATCCCGGGACAGGACAGCCGATTGGGCCTGACGATCTTGCCCCGGTATTTCCGATGAACCTTATCGAGCAGGAGGTGAGTAGCGAGCGCTGGATCGACATCCCTGAGGAAGTCCTGGAGAAGTACCTCTTGTGGCGGCCTACGCCGCTTTGTAGGGCCATAAACTTTGAGAGGTTGTTGGATGCCCCGGTGAAGATCTACTACAAGAATGAAGGGGTGAGTCCGCCTGGATCCCACAAGCCGAATACCGCTATTCCCCAAGCCTATTACAACAAGGTTTTTGGGGTAAAGCGGCTTTCTACCGAGACCGGCGCAGGCCAGTGGGGGAGTGCCCTAAGTATGGCATGTCAGATGTTTGGCCTGGAATGCCGGGTTTTTATGGTGAGAGTTAGCTATGACCAGAAGCCATACCGGCGCATGATGATGATGACTTGGGGGGCCAATTGCATCCCAAGTCCGAGCGATAAGACCTCGGCAGGCAGGAAGATTCTTGCGGAAAACCCTGACTCGCCTGGCAGCTTGGGCATAGCCATTAGCGAGGCTATTGAAGACGCTGTGGGTGATGAGAACGCGCGATATTCCCTCGGCAGCGTTCTGAATCACGTTCTGTTGCATCAGACCATCAATGGCTTGGAGGCCCAGAAACAGCTCAAGAAAATCGGTGTGTATCCCGACGTTGTCATCGGTTGTACTGGAGGGGGCAGCAATTTCGCCGGACTATGTCTTCCCTTTGTACGTGATAAGATCCACGGCAAGGATGTCTCTGTTGTCGCCGCCGAACCCACCTCATGCCCGACCATGACGCGAGGTCCTTTTGCTTATGATTTTGGGGATACGGCTATGACCACACCGCTGTTGGCCATGCATACACTTGGTCATGATTTTATCCCGCCACCGATTCATGCGGGTGGCCTCAGGTACCATGGCATGGCGCCAATCATCAGCCATCTCGTCAAGGAGCAAATCATTGAGGCTAGAAGCTACGATCAATTGGAAACATTTGATGCCGGCGTGAAATGGGCTCGGACCGAAGGATATATCTCGGCTCCAGAAACCAACCACGCGATTGCCGCCGTTGTGCAAGAAGCTAAGCGCGCGAAAGAAGAGGGGAAGGAAAAAGTTATTCTGTTCAATTGGAGCGGGCACGGCTTGGTGGATCTTGCCGCTTATGACGCATATCTTTCGGGTAAACTCACGAAATACGAACTTCCGCAAGAGGAAATTGAAAAATCGCTCGGTTTGATTGCCGGGTTTCCGAAGCCGTAGCAGTAGGTAGTTGAGTCGTCGAGTAACGGATTCGTCATATGAATAGATCGGAGAAGAATTAGCCACTCAGTCAAATGCTGGCTTAGTCACATCAGATGTATGAGCATTTAGAGATCAGGTGTCCCAGGCTAGGGGGGGAGGTTACGTTTGCCTACTGTGAGACCGAGGGAGGTGACCTCCCATGCCCCCGCATACTGACCTGCTGGGAACCCCACTTTCCCGTTGAGGTCTATCTCAGGGGAAAACTTACCCAGACGCAGTGGGACGCATGTTTTGATCGACCCGCCAAGGACAAAGTGACTACCCTGATCGAGTTGATAGAGGCTGCAAAAAAACGAAAAGGCCTTTCAGGCTAACTTCCTCTATCCTTGTAACACCCCATATCTTGCCCTCGTTCCGAAATTAAGATATTGTATTAAATTAGCGCTTTCAAGAAAGCCGGGTTTTGCTCACTTCAACTTAATTGCGCAACCCACAACCCACAACCCGCAACTCGTAACTCAAGACATGAAACCCATTGTTGCCATTGTAGGACGCCCCAACGTCGGCAAGTCCACTCTCTTCAACCGAATGACTCGTTCCCGATCGGCCTTGGTGGACAATTTTCCCGGTGTCACCCGTGATCGAAACTACGGAGAGGTCGAGTGGGGCGAGACCGCATTCACGGTGGTGGATACGGGTGGTTTTTCTGATGTTGAATCAGAGGAACTGGGGTCCCTGGTTACCTACCAGGTGATGCAGGCCATAGAAGAAGCAGACGTCATAGTCATGCTCATGAACGGGAGGGAAGGGGTTACTCCTGTCGATACAGATCTTGTTCAAAGACTTCGCGAATCCGGCAAACCCGTTTTTTACGCCGTCAATAAGATCGACGGGCCGAGGAATGAATCATTGTTGCCTGATTTTTTCGTCCTGGGCGTGGACCCCCTCCATCCGGTTTCTGCTGAACACGGATACGGCGTGAATAGTCTGCTGGACGGGTTGGCGGCTGTTTTACCCCGGGGGGCTTCAGAAGTGCATTCTGATCGGATCAGGTTGGCCGTTATTGGCCGGCCGAATGTGGGAAAGTCCTCTTTGATCAATCGCCTCCTTGGAGACGATCGTCTCGTAGTAAGTGACATACCGGGTACCACCCGGGATGCCATTGACACGATTTGCACTGTGAACCAGAAAGAGTATGTGCTCATCGACATGGCCGGAATCCGCAGGAAAGCTCGCGTACGAAAGAAGCTGGAAAAGTTCTCGGTTATTAAGGCACTGAGGAGCCTTGATCGATGCGACATTGCATTGGTCATGATTGACGCCTCCGAAGGCGTAGCAGACCAGGATGCCAACATTGCCAGTTATGCCTTTGAGCGTGGCAGGGGGTGTATCGTCCTGTTGAACAAATGGGATCTAGTTGAAAAAGACACCACAACGTCCAAGACGTATACGGACGAGGTAAAAAGACGTCTGCAATTTGTGAGGTTTGCCCCAGTGTTGACCATTTCAGCGCTTACCGGACAGCGGGTCTTTAAGATCTTCGAGTGGGTGGAGAGCGTGTACGGACAGTTTGCGATCCGCATTGGAACGGGACGGCTCAACAAAGCGCTTGAGGCCGTCGTTCGCAAGCATCAGCCTCCCGTCCACCGTGGGAAGCGTATCAAGTTTTACTATGCCACGCAGGTGCGCTCGGCTCCGCCAACCTTTGTTTGCTTCGTCAACTATCCGGAAGGGATTCACCACTCCTACGAGCGATACTTGATAAACGAGCTTCGAGAATCCCTCGGGCTGGACTTGACGCCCGTGCGACTTTCCTTTCGAAAGCGAGAAAAGAGATGATCAATATCCCAGATGTGTCCCATGCCCTATGTGAAAGGGCTTGAAGGTCGCAAAGATGGATCTATTTGATCAATCCGGAAAAGGGGGAGAAGGGCCTGTTCGTCCGTTGGCGGACATCATGCGGCCCGGGAAACTCGCGGATTTTGTGGGTCAGAGGCATCTCCTTGGCAAGGATAGTCTACTGCGCAGGGCCATAGAGGACGACCGGTTGTTTTCCGTGATTTTCTGGGGTCCGCCTGGTTCGGGCAAGACCACCCTGGCGCGTGTCATGGCCGGCGAGACAGAGTCTCACTTTGAGACCTTCTCCGCCGTGCTTTCCGGTGTCAAGGAGATAAGGGCGGTTATTGATGAAGCCAAAGCACAAACCCGCTATCACCGGAAAAAGACGGTCTTGTTTGTCGATGAGATTCACCGGTTCAACAAAGCCCAGCAGGACGCCTTCCTGCCACACGTGGAAAGTGGCCTCATCACCCTCATTGGTGCAACCACCGAGAACCCGTCTTTTGAAGTGATTGCTCCTCTTCTCTCAAGAACGCGGGTTATGGTACTTGAGCCGTACTCTGATGAAGACATGTCGATCATTCTGAACCGGGCAGTTGCAGACAAAGATGTGGGGATAGGGGGGCTTTCGCTGAAGATTGACTCAGACGCCATCGCACACATCATTTGGGCAGCAGATGGAGATGCCCGCGCAGCACTGAACAATTTGGAAGCAGCCGCGTCTCTCGTGCAGGAAAAGGAGGTCACCGAACGCCACATCACACGTTCTGTGGTGGAAACCGCCCTTCAAAAAAAGGCGCTGCGGTACGACAAGGACGGTGAAGAGCACTACAACCTAATTTCTGCGTTTCACAAGAGCCTGCGGGGGAGTGATCCGGATGCCGCTCTCTACTGGCTCGGTCGCATGTTGGCTGCTGGTGAAGATCCACTTTTTGTTGCCCGGCGTATGGTCAGGTTCGCTTCCGAAGATGTTGGAAATGCAGATCCACGGGCACTCTCGGTGGCTGTCTCTGCTATGCAGGCGTTTCAATTTGTCGGACTACCTGAAGGAGATCTCGCCTTAGCCCAGGCCGCTGTTTATCTTGCCACAGCCCCCAAGAGCAATGCACTTTATTCAGGTTACGGCAGGGTGAAGCAATCGATCGGGCAAACCGGAACGCTTCCTGTGCCCCTCCACATTCGGAATGCGCCCACAAGGTTGATGAAGGGACTTGGCTACGGAAAAGACTATAAGTATGCCCATGATTTCGCAAATGCCTTTGTACCCCAGGAGTATTTGCCTGAAGAGCTTAAAGACCAAGCATATTATGAACCGACAGATAGGGGCTATGAGAAGATCATCAAGGAAAGGCTTTCCCTGTGGCGCAAACTCAAAAGATCAATGATGCATGAGAAGAAAAGAGAACCGTGACCCCGATCATTCAAACATCGACACAAAGAATCGCGGAGGTTGTATAGATGTCCGGCTATCTGAAACATCTCTATGAAGAAATGTCTCTTGTTATTGTTACAAAGTGGGAAGCCGTCTATGTAGTCCTCGCCAAGGCAGGGATGGTGCTGCTGGTTGCTCTTCTTGTGTGGGCTGTTTTCAGATGGATTATGAAAAGGGTTCGAAAAAGGATCCAGCAAAATGAGTCTGTACTCATTCAGGATCAGGTCTTTGACCTGATTGAAAGGGCTGTCTCTTACATCCTGATTCTTGGGAGCGGCATGTATCTGTTGAACCTCTTTCGAATTCCGGCGCTTGAAAAAATATTCTATGCAGCCCTGATTGTCTTATTGGCCCTCCCCGTCAAGGATTTTACCGTAATTCTACTCAGTTACTTCCACGCCAACTTGGTCAAAAGAACCAAGACGAAAATAGACGATATTGTCTTCGAGCTTCTGAACAAATTCTCCGGTGTTCTCATTTTCGCCATTGCCTTTTTGCTTGCTCTTGATTTGTTGGGAATCAACGTCATGCCTTTTGTGGCAGGGGCTGGTGTGGCGGGCATCGCCATAGGCTTTGCAGCCAAGGATACCTTGTCGAATCTTATTGCAGGGATTTTGCTCATTGTTGACAGGCCGTTTGAAATTGGTGATCGTATCGAGGTGTGGTCATCACCCAAAGATTCGGCAACCTGGGGGATGTGATTGATATCGGCCTCAGGGCCACTAAGATTCGTAGCACAGACAACATTGTGATCATCATTCCCAATAACGAGATCATGATGCGTGATATCGTCAATTACACGGCGCTCTCAGAGGATATCCGCGTTAGAATTCCGATCGGGGTTTCATACGATACAAATATTGAGAAGGCAAAATCGGTTATTCTGGACGTGGCTAAGACAGCAGAATGGGTGTTGACAGATCCGCCTGCTAAAGTAGTGGTGAGAAGATTCGGGGAATCATCAGCGGACCTTCAGCTGCGTGTCCGGATCAAGGACGCCCGAAGGCGGACGGACACCATATCCTATACGACCGACAAGGTGAAGGAGGCCTTTGACAGAGAAGGGATCGAAATTCCTTATCCTAAGCGAGATATTACGATGGTGCAAAAAGATTAGGGCCGGTTTGCTTTGGCAGGGTTGGATGTCATGACGCCGCGGCGTCTTACTGTTGGGTCACCCGAAACACCTCTTCGATGGTCGTAATTCCCTCCAGGACCTTCTGGGCTCCGTCCTGGCGGAGGGAAACCATTCCCTGCTCCATTGCTTTGCGCCTTATGGCATTGGCATCCGAGGTCTGCAGGATAAGACTCTTGAGAGAATCATCAAGGATCATCAGCTCAAAGATACCCGCCCTTCCTAAATAACCCGTATCAAGACACTTGGGGCAACCTCTCCCACGGAAAATGTCTTTGCCGGCAGACATCTCTGGCGTTATCCCAATGCTCTTCAACGATTCTTCATCTGGTGTATACCGCTCTCTGCAACTACTACAGACGACACGGACGAGTCGTTGGGCCAATATGGCGATGACAGAGGAGGTGGCCAGAAACGGCTGTATCCCCATGTCGATGAGCCGAGTGATGGAACTCGCAGAATCGTTGGTATGAAGGGTGGAGAAGACCAAGTGCCCGGTCAGAGCAGACTGGATAGCAATCTCTGCGGTTTCCAGATCCCGGATCTCGCCTATTAGAATAACATCCGGGTCCTGCCGAACGATTGACCGGAGCCCATTAGCAAAGTTGAGTCCGATTTTGGGGTTAACCTGGATCTGCCCAATCCCCTCAATCCGGTACTCAATGGGGTCTTCTATGGTAATAATATTGATGTCGGAATTATTGATCGTGGTGAGAGCAGCATAAAGGGTCGTGGTCTTTCCACTTCCTGTAGGACCCGTGACCAGGATGATGCCGTAGGAGGACCGGATAAGACTGTCAACGGTTTTAAGCCTCTCCCGGGGCAAGCCAAGGTCGGAAAGCTCAAGCAGTACATTTGATTTGTCAAGCAATCTCAGAACAACCCGCTCGCCGAAGGCGGTGGGAAGGGTAGAAACGCGAATGTCCACGTTCTTTTCAGCAATTTTGATCTCCATCCGGCCATCCTGAGGAAGCCTCTTTTCGGCGATGTTCAGTTTGGCCATGACTTTGATGCGAGACACGAGTGTTGACTGGATGCGCTTTGGCGGGCTGAGTCTGTCATACAGAACGCCGTCCACGCGGTAGCGAATGTTCAGCTTATCCTGATACGGTTCAACGTGAATGTCGCTGGCACGTGCCTTCACCGCCTGAGAAAGCATCAGATTAACCAGCCTGATAATGGGTGCCTCACTCGTCTCATCCAAAAGATCCGCGGTTCTTTCGATCTCGGAAAGGATCAGGTCACTGTCCCCGTCCTCATGCATGTCCTGAATAACTGATTCAGCAGAGGCCTGGCTCATGTCATAGGCAAAATTAATCGCCAAGAGGATCGCCGAATAAGGGGCAAGCACCGTTTGTACCTCGTTCCATCCCAGGCTCAGGCACAAGTCATCACGCGGTTGAAACTCAAGGGGGTCATTCACGGCAATGGCCGCCCGGTTCGAAGTGACGACCGGGACCATCTTGTATTTCTTGAGAAATTGAATCGGTATCTTTTCGGCAAAAGCGGTGTCGAGATCTCCGGTGGGAAGGTGGGACAAAAGGGGGAAACCAAACTGGATGCTAAGGGCCTTCAACAGGTCTGATTCGGAAATGGCTCCCTGCTGTATCAGGACCTCTCCGATGCGACCTCCCTTTTGTTCTTGAACCTCAAGGGCTTCGGCAAGGGCCTCTTCAGAAAGACCGCAGGTCTCTTTGAGTATTTCTCCTATCCGTTTCATGCTTGGCCAACCGGACGTCTATTCAGTATTCTCACTTTCAGTCTTTTCGCCCTCAGGCAACTCGCTCTCTGTCTTCTCGCCTTCCGTCTCGGCGGCTTCGGTCCCGTCAGCTTCCGTTTTCTCATCTTCGGGGCCCGGCTTTTCGTACATCTTGATCACGCCTCCCTTCATCCTGAGCCCCTCGATGTGCTCCTTCTTCTCTTCATATATGACATTAGCCTCCATGGGGTTCTCGACGATATGGGGTGTTATGAAAATAAAGAGATTGGTTCTATCGTTAACATCAGTTTTTGATTTGAAAAGCCAGCCAAAAAAGGGAACGTCCCCAAGGCAGGGTGTCTTGTACGTCGATTGGGTCAATGTTTGATCAATCAGTCCGCCGATCACCACCGTGTGTCCATCCTTTATGACCACGGTGGTCTTGGCCTCGCGTTTCAGGGTCGTGGGGAGCCCTTTCTGTTCCTGTTCCACCACCTGTGCCAACTGGTTGAATATCTCCAAACGGACAAACCTTTCCTGGCTTATTTGGGGTGTAATCCTGAGCGTAGTACCCACATCCTTGAACTCGTATTGGCTGTAATCTATGTTTGCGGAGGTGGTGTCCTGTCTGGTCAGAAACGGAATATTCTTAGCAACGATGATTTCCGCCTCCTCGTTATCTGTTGTCATAATCTGGGGCGTTGATATAATGTGTATATCGGCATCGTTCTGGAAGGCATTGACCACCGCCAACAGGTTTGGGAACTTGATCCCACCTATTTCAATGGCCTCGCCCAAGATGCCGAGAGAAAACCCGGGAGGAAACACACCTGTGGCGGTCAGCGGATCAATAGTCGGGATATTCACGTCGGGCGGGACTGAGCTTGCAAAACCACCAACTGTCTTATTATCATAACTTCCAATCTCATCCACCCCATGCCATCGCACGCCCAGTTCGAATCTTTTATTCACGCTCACTTCCATGAGCAAGGCTTCGATGTAAACCATCCGCCGTGGGATATCCAATTTCCTGATCACGTCTTCGAGGATCATGTAGTCGTCCCTGTTGGCCGTGATGACCAGGGAATTCGTCGACTTATCAGCCACAATTTGGACTTCCTTGGAAATAACGGGCGCCTTCCCTTGTTCCATTCCCTTTGTTTGCTTGGAAGGAAGGGCCGTCAGGACTTGAGATAGCTCCTCAGCGTCTGCGTTTTCGAGATAATAAACGCGAATATCTCCTTCTCCACGCGGCACTTCTCTATCTAGTAGTTCAATAAGCTGCCTGACCTTCACGGTGTCGTCTTCGGTGGCTGCAATGATCAGAGCATTTGTGCGCTCGTCGGCAACCACCTTGATACTGTCTGGCGTAGGCTTGCCCTTTGTCCTCGCCTTAGCCTGGAAGACGGACGTTATAGACTTCACTATAACCGTTGCTGTTGCGTGCTCCAGCGGGACCACGGTGATCTCTTCGCCAATGCCCACCACGTCAATGGCCTTGACAATACTGAGTAAGCGTTTGATGTTTGAAAGCACATCCGTGACAATGAGTATGCCTGTTGGCGGGTACGAGACCATCACGCTGCTCTTGGATATCAGGGGGGCAAAGAGCTTTTTCAGCTCATCGGGATCAGCATATTCAAGCGGAATCAGTTGCGTTACAATCCTGTCTTCCGGATCGATCGCCTCCTCCCGCAACCGTGTTTCAATGTTCTTTGACCGGGCCTGAACAGCCGGCACGATCTTGACCACACTGCCTGACGGTATTAGGGTGAAATCGTGGACCTCCAGAACCGATTCAAAAACCTTGTATGCCTCTTTCACGGATATCTTTGTAGGCGAGATAATCGTCACCTTCCCCCTGACCGCTTTGTCAACAACAAAGTTTTTGCCTGTCAGTTCGCTGATGAATTTTATGAAAAGGGCAATGTCCACATCGTCGAAGTCGATGGTGACATAGCGCTCGTCGGGCGCTTCTTCTGCCGGTGCTGGTGTCGGCTTCGGGCGTTCCCTTATTTCAGGCGGTGGTGCCGGGCGCTCAACACGCTTATCGGGGGGTGGGGGCGCCGGACGTTGGACACGCCGTTCAGGAGGAGGGGCTTGCTCGGTGGGAATCACCGCGGGGGGTTGTTTGGGAGGTGGCTTGGCAGCTTCCGGAGCCGCGGGTGTTACGCCTTCTTCTCCCGCAACACGCGCCCCACGGACCACGGAATTATCTGCAAGTAGCCACACGCCAACACAGAGAAAGCAGAAAACCAGTCCTATTTTCGTCTTTGATCTCATGATCACCCGTCTCTCAGATTTTAAGAAATTCCTTCTGCGAAACCCTGCCACGCGTTACTCATTTCCAACTATCTCTTCAAACCCTGGCAGTCCCCGCAGGTTTTCAAGATCTGCGTCCATTCGGGCCCAGCCTTTGACTGCAGGGTCCACCGTAACGGCTTTTCTCAGATGGACAAGACCTTGGGACGCTTCACCTCCTAGAGCGTTGAGACACGCTAGATTGTAGTGAGAGTCCACATAATCCGGTTGAAGCCGGATCGCTTCTGTAAAGGATGTGCGAGCAGCCGGGTAATTCCCCTCTTGGAGTTGTATGACTCCCAGATTGTTCAATGCTTCTACATGTTCAGGGTCCGCGCTGAGGGTTTTCTTATAGAGCTGCTTGGCTGCCTGCAACCGACCACGCTTATGAAGAACCCTGGCCTTTTCATACAAAACGTCCGGATTGACCGCGTTTTTTTGCCGCTGAGTCAACTTGGGCCTTGCAGGCTCAACAACGGGAACCTCTGTTTTTCCCTCCAACTTGGGCCTCGCAGGCTCAACGACGGGAACCCCAGTGTCCCCGGAGGGTAACCACAAATAGACCACAAAAGCAAGGGAGACCAAGAGAAGCGATGCGAGCCACGGCGCTTTGCCAGAAAAGAACCTCAGCTTTTCCCCTGGTGTGGACGCAATCCCCTGGTACTCATGATGACGCCCATCTTTTTCTTTTTGCGCCTTCTTCAGCGCCTCATGGATATAGCTCATCGCTCATTTGATACAGCAAGCCCTTGGTACGGGTACCCACGATCCCATCGGCCTTCAATGAAAAATCCCTCTGGAACCGCACAACCTGATCATACGTTGATTGGTCGTAAATCCCGATGGGTTTCACTGAATACCCGATTTCATCCAATGCTCGTTGTAGGTTGATGACAGGCAGGCCACTCATGCCCCTGGCCAGACTATCATCGTTGTTTTCATACGGGTAGACCCAACAGACCTCCCTGTCCCAATGGGTCAAAATGAAACGCCTGTCGATCAGATGCTCATCACCATCGGCATCGATGGCAACGGCACCATCAGCCATGACTTCTTTGATCAGAAGGTATTGAGGACTGTTGAGGACCCCGGCGTTTCCGGAGCTGAGCTCACCGGCGGCCGCATCCACGCGCACCCGAAAAGGCTTCTTGAACATGATATAGTATTCGGGGTCTGTATGGAACGTGTACAGCCCAAGGTGGACTTTTCTACCACCTTGATCCTCCGGGTTGAACCGCTTGAAGAGTTCTCCAAGGCTTGTCTGTTCATCAAGCAACAAGCCCCCCGCCAATCCTCTCCCGGCTTCTGCAGGCGGAGACGGGATCGTATCATTTTTGACCGCCACCGATTCTTGTTCGACCGGTAAGCGTTCGCTATGCCCCTTGTTCTCCCGAACTGTGCGGACCGGACCGATAGCCTGGTCTTCTGTAGCGAGTCCGGCAATCTCTCTTCTCAGGATCCAACCGCCAATGCCTCCCACCATGACCAGCAGGAGCACCAGGAGCACGGACAAGGCAATGGCTCTTTTCTGAAACCAGTAACTTCTTTGCGCGGATCCGGCTGCGACATCGCCGCGGACATCCTCAATTGCCTTCTGCATCGTTTTCTTGGATATTGTGGACTCGTCTTTGGAGTAAGCAATAAGGAGGGCCCTGTCACAGACACCATTGATTCGCCTTGGATTCCCCTGGGAGGAAGCGTAGAGGGCCTCCACGGCACCCTTGGTGAACCGCACATCCCCTCTTCCTCCCGCGATAACCAACCGATGCTCCACATAGCCCCGCACGTCCTCTCTTTCCAGGGGTTTCAGATCATAGCGGACCATAATGCGCTCATCGAGCTGCTTCAAAGCGGGGGAGGCCAGAACGTCTCGCAGTTCGAGCTGCCCTGCCAGAACGATCTGAACCAATTTCTCTTTTTCGGTTTCAAGATTCGAGAGCATTCGTATCTGCTCAAGGACCGAATGAGAAAGATTCTGGGCCTCGTCAATCAAGAGGACCGCATTGCCTCCCTGGCTGAAGGTCTCTAGCAGAAACTGATTCAAGCTGTCGATATGGTCCTTCTTGCTCTGACCTTCCGTGCTGGTATCAATGCCAAACTCCTGATTGATGGTCTCCAGAAGCTCAATGTCAGAGAGGTAGGCATTGAAAATCAGCGCTGTTTTGGTGGAAGAATCAAGCGTACCAAGGAGTGCCCGACACAGGGTGGTTTTCCCCGTACCAACGCCCCCTGTAATAACGATGAACCCTTTACGTTCGCTGATTCCATAAAGGAGGTGATCAAAGGCCTCCTTATGGTGGCGGCTTAGATAGAGGTAGTTGGGATCTGGTGTAAGACTGAAGGGGTTTTCCTTAAAACCAAAATACGAAGTATACACGGCTTTACCTGAATTTGTAGTCAATCGTTTCCTGGCGGCCTTTTCTGTCTATCTGCAAGCCTACCTCAGAACCTGATTTTAGTTGCTGATACAAGCTGAGTATGTCATCCGGGCTCTTTATGCCGCTGCCATTTACCTCCTGCACAACGTCTCCATCCCTGAGTCCTAATTTTGAAAAGAAAGAGCCTGCCTTGATCCTGCTTATGGCCAGCCCGTCTGGCTGGCCGTCCTTGTAGTGAGGCCGTACCCTCACCTCTGTCATGAGCTTGTTAATGTCTGCAAGGGACGCTTCAACATCTGACCGGCGGACCGTTACGGTGCGGCTTCCAGTTCTACTTGGTCTACCTGATCTATCGGGGCTGCCGCGGGATCTTGACGCAGTGGGCGCCTCTTCTCTTGAGCGCTTGGCCGATTCCTCCATAGTAAGTATTTCATCTCTGTCTTCGACGCTAAGAATGACCTTTCCCCTCAGAATCTTCTTAATTGAGCCGCCCTGAATGTTGTCTCCTACCCTAAACAGCCCCTGTTTTCTCTTGTCGGTTTCCTCAATGACAGCATAGGTATTGCGTGGCGAACCTGATACGGTTCCCAAAAGGGCAATGGACAGCGTAGTCGGTTCAAGGGCCTCGATGTCTTCCGGTTCAACGTTGTCAGAAGGTGTCGTTTCTGAGCCAAAGATGTTTCTGCTCATGATCAACTGGTAGTGATTCAAGGGGGGCCTCTCAGCCCTTGATGAATCAGTCACAGGTTGTGCAACGACGGCATTGGTATCGCGTTGTCTCAACCTTGCCTCTACAACCGTGTAGAAGATGTCCACTCCAATGTAAATGATGATGGACAAAGCCACAAAGTTAAAGATGGTATTGTACCGCTTGGGCATCGGTGTCATCGCCTATGTGAACTTGATCTTGGGTTGGCCCAAGGTCCCTTCAATCGTAAAGGTGAAAGTTCCTTGATCAATACGGTCCCTAAGGAATGCCACGGTGTCCTGGATACCTGTAGCATTTTCAAATAGTGCTGCAAATGGCTCAATAGTCCCGCTGAGACTAAGTACGCTTTCTGCCAAAGCTTTTCTGAGTGTTATGGTTCCTGACAACGTTCCCTGCAACTGTTTCCCTTTGAATTCAAGACGCCCCACATCGATCTTCTGTTTGTTTAGAACCATATCTATTTCCAGTTCATTGAAGTCAATCGACTTCAGGGTAAGAAATGGCTCTGCAAGTTCCACTGTGCCTTCCGACAGACTCAGATTTGCTTCTCCTGAGCCGTCTAGTATTGGCCTATATTGGCCGTTGTATACGATTGTTCCGCTAAGGGTGCCTTTGACGGTGCGGCCTATCAGCTCTCGCAGATAGGCATATTCCCCAAGGTCAACATTTGTAAGTTCAATCTCAGTATCGATCGAGCGCGCCGTTTCCTCTTGCCAGAGACGGATACTCCCGCTCGTGTCACCCTTGTAGGCAGCGCAGTGAAATGAATAGTCTGGTTTTCCTCCCAACAATGACAACAAAGAAGGTCTGAGCGATAGACGATCTGCCTTGAGAATCAGGCTATCGGGTGAATCCAGCAGCGAGACCCGGGTCTTCACAAACTTCAATCCATACGGGATCAATGGTCCTATGCGGTCAACCGAGAGAGCGAGCGGTGGATTTGCACTGACTCCCTGTGCCCGGAAATAGTCCTCCACCGCGTCTGAAGGGAAGCGAAAGTACAAGAGCGCCATAGTCAGAATCAGTGCATAGAGGATGTATCCGAGCACGTTCCTGCGTTTTGAGATGAAGTCTTTCATAAGGCCTGCTGAAAGGTCAGGACTTGCACAATGGCATCCAAATACCCTTCTTCCTTCTTGTTTTCATTGACTGAGAGACGTTTGATGCTGACCAAGTCACCTGGCGATTCAATGAGATAAAGGTATCCAACCAACTGCTGTAAAGTGAGCGCCTCTAATTTCATCTCCACCATCGATTCCTTGAAAGGCCCAGTGCTCACAGGGGTGGATGGTTTCATGTACTTGATATAGGTCTTGACTTGAGCCTCCCCGGCAGCATCATCCAGAAATGAAAACAGCGTAAAACCACCTTTTCGCTTGGAGAGGGCTTCCTGAATACCCTCGGAAGCTGTCTGATAGGTCTGGTATTCAGCGCTCAGTATTGCAATCTCGGCCAGTCCCTTCTCTTTTGCTTTCAGGCCTCTTGCCATACGCTTTTTGCTCTCGAAGAAGGGAAAAATCAGAAACTGCAGTACGACGAAGATAGCGATGCAGGCCACCCCGGCCCATATCAGATGTTTTTCACGCGTTGCAAGTTTCATCATCTATACTCTATGTCAGGCTACTTTGCCCGCCCCAGTTTCATCTCAAACCGGACCCGATCGCCCGATCCATCAAGGTTGGCTGAACTGATGGTTACGTCACTAAAATACGACGAAGGCTCCAGTCCTTTCTTGATCGTGTCAACCGTGTTGAATGTGTCCGTATCACCCTTGATTTGGACCGCATCCGGGTCCACCACGATGCGGGCCACATGGACATCAGCAGATTCAGGGACTAGCATTGAAAACTCTCTCAACAGGTCGAGAACCCTGGTGCCGGGACCTATTCCGGGCACTGAGAAGGCCGTCTTCTTGATTGCGTTGATTTCAGCCCCCATTTGCGCGACCGGATCTACAATCCGCTTAATACCGGGAAGCGTTCGTTTGAATACTTTCGTTATCTGTTGGTCCAGTGTCCGATATTGATTTCTTAAGGAGAAGTAGTCTATTCCCAAATCAACGCCCACAAGAAGAAGAATGGCAGCCAGGACGGCCGCTATCTTGCCAAGACCCTTTACACGTCCGAAGTAGACATTGTTTACCTCGAATTCTTCTCGCCTGAAATTAAAACCCAACTTTGGCCTGGCTTCTCCTACTGCCAGAGCAAGGGCATTGTCCATAAACGCAGGATTCCACCCCTGAGCGATATTCGGCTCCAGGCTGATCCTTGGATCTCCGGTAACCTGAATCCTCTCGACCGGAAGCTCCAGAAGTCTGCTTAGCGTGTTTTCAATATCCGGATGAGAAGGGGCGACACTAGTAACAAAAACCTTTTCGGGACGTACGGTATTTGCAGTTTGCGATGCAAAGGCGTGGAGTGTGTTCTGAACTTGTGTACAGAGAGATCCAAGATGGGATTCTTCTATCTCTTTGGCAGACTCGGCGCTCGCGAAGCCGCTCTCTGTTTCATTTAACCCGGCAGTGCTCCCTTCGAAGGGAAAAGTGCGGATCAGGGCCAGGCGCCTGTTGAGGAACAGGAGCATCGTATTCTTGCTGTGACCAAAATCCAAAAGGAGCCCATCGTCAGGCATGCCTTCTTGATTCAAGAGCCAGCTAAGCGTCGGCACACAGCCAACATCCATAACCTCGGGGTCGACCCCATGGGCTTGCAAGTGTGCAAGATACTCAGAAACGTCTTCCCGCTTGACAGAGGCAGCAAGGATCTCACTTTGATCTGAGCGGTTGACCATTGTGAAATCGACAATCAAATCCTCAGCCGGAATAGGAACCATCGTTTCGAGCTCAAAGGCAAGGGTCTGCCTGATTTTCTTCTTGTCTCGGAAAGGCATCTGGAGATTTCGATACGACACACTTTCTCCAGGGATTGACACAGCACAAGTAACACCCTCGAGATCAAGTGGATCAAGAAGGGACTTGAGGGCGTCATCTATCCCTCCAGCCTCCTGGATCATGACATGTTCACCGGCCGTGACCCGATGCCCCTTCAGTCCGTGGGTAATCTGGACCGCGGCAACGTAGTCTGCACCGATGTCGAGACCGAGAGTTCCTTCTGACATTATTGTCTTTGCCTCATAGATTGATGGGGATTGTTAAATGCCCGTCTTTTGATATCACAATCTACCAAAACGTAATAGGGAAAGATGCTTGAACCCATCTCAAAAATGCGTCTAAGGCCCCCCTGCGGCGTTGCAGGTCGGCTCAAAATCTTTTAGCTCATCCCGCTTACAGCGGGACTCCGCTTTTTCGCCGCCCCGCGCCTTGCCCTGAGGCCTGATCCACATCTTTGAGATGGGTTCTACTGTCATCCAGAAAACGCTCACGGAGTGAGGGAAACGGCTTTACGGTGACTCCGTGTTTTTTGAAGAAACTTCTATGACATGACACTAGAAGCGATCTCAGATAGGGCTCCTACTCCACTTTCCACGAGAGGGTATCTAACTTGCCCTCTGTTCTCTTGACTATTCCAGAAATCCGCTTTGCCATATTATCTCTTAAACCTTCTGACGTTACTTCGAAATAGGTGCTGGAGGTCGTAAGCAACTCGTCTGAAATGTTCACGTTGCCCATACCCGGGAGCGTCTTATACCATGCGGGATTTGACAGATCGCTTTCTTTGTCCTCGCGATATGAAACCATTTCCTCCACCATCCCGTCGTCCATGTCATCCGAAAGGGCCCTAAGAATGAGGGGATCAGCGTTATTGACATTAATCTTTCCGTCACCGTAGGTACTTAAGTAGTTAGAAATACCGGGCTTCTCCTCAGTCCCGTAAAAAAGCTCCTTTGTGATCCCTCTGACCAAAAGCAATTCCTCTACGAATTCGAACGACGCATTCTTGCAGGAGTATGGTTTTTCCAGAGTCTGATAGTACGTGTCTTCCGCACCAAACCTAGTCACATCACTGTTTCCATCGATCCAGTCTTTAATGGCATCTACGATGTTATCCACGTCCTCGGAAGAAAGACCGAACGCCGGAGAGTTCAAAAAACGTGTCAGAAGACCTTTTTGGACAATATCGTACTCTCCGTTCTGGTCAACAAGGCCGTTGACCTGAATCCTCGCCGAGTGATCCAAAATCTTGACCTCTATCCGACCTTCGTCAAACAGGGAAGCCGCGTTTTCGGACAGGGCCTTTGAATCTGCCCAGGTATCGTGCAGGGAATCGACGTCCCCCTCTGCGCTGTCCACACTGAGAACCCCCAGAGCATAGTTGAATCCTGACTTGGCAAGGTAGCCGATCTTGACCCCATCGCGGAGGTTGGCAGTTGCCTGCAAGTCAGACCGCATAGATGCATTGAACTGAAGGGTCAATGCTACGATCAGGCTGATGATCAGAATTGTCAGGATGAGGGCCATCCCGCGGTTGTTCCTAAGAATCCCTTTCATCGAACCGTTCGGAACTCCTTTGAGAGGCTTTGTCAGGTTGGCTCTTGGCGTCCGTCTCACGGCTGTCGCTCTCTGCATCCCTTGCCTCTCCTCCCATCGGAATGGTGACCGTTGTAAAGAACTTATAGGGGGTTTCAGCGTCTAGTTTGTTTTCAAATTCAAGTGATATGGAAACCATACTTGGTATCTTGCCTTTGAATGCCTCGGCTGTTGAATCCCAGTTATCGTGCGTCTCGCCGTCAGCGTCGTAATAGGTGAAATCGATCGAAAGCAATTTCTCGCACAGTACCAGTCCTCCGGTTCCTTTGCTTGGGGGTTCCTCCAGTTCCGGGGTGTCTGAACGATAAAGGACAAAATAGCTCTCTTCTTCACTTTGCTTAACGTAGTACTCTATCTCCGCTGTTCCGGAAGGCTGGTCTTTCTCGCTGAAGAGGATGTGAGCCCTGGACAGGAATCGGAGAGAGTCGGCATCCCTGCCGTCTATTTCCGTGTCATCACCAACGAAATCAGCACCCCCGACATTGTCTTCATCTGATTCAGCAGGCTCAGGGTTCTGTGGCACGTAGACAGATTCCAAATCTTCGTGCATCCTTTCCAAGGCAATCCGGGCCATGCTGTAAATATCGGCCTGATATTCGGTCTCATTTACGATGCGAAACGTCCCAACATATGAAGAATAGATCGTGGACAGAACGACGCCAAAGATGAACACTGCGATGAGGATTTCCAACAGAGTGAATCCATGCCGGTTCTTACTACACATGGATGAATAACGCAGGGTTGTCATTGATGCACCCCTTCTTCACCCACGACTCGGCGATCCTTCTGATGCGCAGCATGCCAACATTTTAACCGCTCTTCGCCACAAACGTGTACAGCCTGACACTACATTTGTATGGACTATCCTCACCCCACGAAACGGTCAGATCGAGTTGCCCAAGGTAGTCGGACACGCCTTCGGGTTCAACAGATGGAGCATCATTGATCGTCAGCTCCCAGCGATAGCCGGGGAAGTCTTCCCCGAAATCTCCGGAATCAGCCGAAAGGTCCTCAGGGTTTCCGGCCTCCACTTGAGCCATCTTGTGCTGTGCCAGGAAGATCGCTGTTGTAGTGAACTTTGTTTCAGTAGCGAGCGACAAGCTCTGGGACTGCGATCCGAGGACAACGACGAGAGTTGTTGCGATAATCGCCAACGCAAACATGACCTCAAGGAGCGTGAAGCCAGCGTATTTGCCATTTGTTGTGCCGAACAACGTCATAGATCTACGAAATCCACATATTCTTCCAGCACTTCGACTTTTCCAAGAAAAGGGCTCAAGATGAGCGTGAATTCTCTCCCGTCCTTTGCCCCCAGGTGGATGACTGATGGCTCGACATACCCCTTCTCGGTAAAGCGGATGGCTGTGTCACCAGCTGTCTTCTTGCCTCTCCCCCAGCTCCACACATCCATGATCCGAACCCCCTCCGGGAGTTGAAAAGAGTTGGACTGGGCCTCTGCCAGTTCTTCGTCGGAAGCCTTTGTCGACTCCACCCACAACCTGTTCGCCTCCAGATCAAAATGGAGTATGAAGGCCTGACGCTCCCGGACTGCCTCGTTTTTCAAACCTCGGATAGTCCCTATCATGCGGCGCACCGTACCCTTTAGATCATCGGTAAGCAGGGAGTAACGGAATTTCGGCACAGTCAAGACAACTGTCAGGCCGATCAACAGAATGACAACCGTCAGCTCAATTAAGGTGTAGCCCCGTATCTTTGAACTGCCACGGCGAGCGCATTCCCTGCAGCTTGACTTCGACGAGCTCCCTTCGGTCTGAGCGCTCAGGGTCGAAGACAGTCGAGTCGCTGCAGGGTTAGCGAGCGAATCCAAAAATGGCATAATTCCTTACAGTCGAAGCTCCCTGTCCCGCTACGAGGGGGACTGCAGGGAGCTTCAATTCGGCTTAGGGTGACACACCTGTGGGTCACTCAAATTCCCAACTGTTGACGTCTGCATCCTCGCCTTCGCCTCCGGGTTCTCCATCAGGACCGTAGGCCGAAAGATCGAAGTCGTCGTATACACCGGGCGAAAGATAGACATATTCGTTGCCCCATGGATCCTTGGGCGTCCTCCCCTTATCCAAATACCCGCCTTCACGCCAGGCCCTGGGAAGCTGACCAACAGCGGGGGCTTCGACGAGGGCCTGAAGGCCCTGCTCAGTGGTGGGATAGTAGCCATTGTCAAGCTTGTACAGCTTAAGCGCAGTCTCTATGCTTTCTATCTGAACTCTGGCCTGCACGCGCCTGGCCTGTTCCGGCCGACCCATGACTCGAGGAATAATCAGCGTGGCCAAGATGCCTAAAATCACCATCACAACCATGATTTCTATGAGCGTAAGCCCACGATTATCCAATTTGTTTTGATTCATCGGCGTCACCTCTTATGGTTTCTATTGTGGCGTCTCATGAATAACTTACGTTATTTTCAAGGTCGCCCAGGATGCGAAAAAACAACTTTCAAATCCGAAATTCGATATTCGTGCTTCGAGTTTTGCATTTTAACAAGTCAACGCGGAGATCATGTTTGCTTTGACTTTTGTAAGTAACTTCTGAGACAGGGCACTATGGTCATACTTCGTCTTCTATCCTTGCTCAACGTATCATCTGATTCATCTCAAAAATGGGCAGCAGTATGGATACAACGATAAACAATACGATTAAGCCCATGATCAGAATCATGACCGGCTCAAGCATGGACGTCATGGCCATGATATGAGCTGCCACATCCCTCTCATAGGTATCTGCAATTTTATCCAGCATGGTCTCCAGTTCTCCGGTCTGCTCACCCACGGCGATCATCTGGATCACAATGGAGGGAAACCATCGGCTTTGACCAAGCGGGCCGGCAAGGTCTTTTCCCGCCTGAATCTCTTCTATGGCAACGTCAATCACATCAGCGATCAAAACATTATTCGCGACGTTCCGGACGATTTGCAGGGCGGATATGAGTGGAACCCCCCCTTGCAAGAGGCTACCGAGGGTTCTTGCAAACCGTGCCAGGGCGATTTTCCTGTTGACAGGTCCAAAAATAGGCATACGGAGCTTGGCTTCATCCCACACGTATTGACCCTTTGGGGTCTTCTTCAGCCGCACTAGAGCGATAGCGCCGATTACGGCTGCGATCAGGATAGCCCACCAAAAAGACTTAAGAAAATTGCTCGCATTAATGAGCAACACCGTAGGGACAGGGAGGGTCTGATGCATTTCCTCGAAGACCGGCGTAATCTTGGGTATGACGAATGTGATTAAGAAGAACAGGACCAGTGTCCCAACGAAGAACATAAACACTGGATAGGCCAAGGCCGCCTTGAAGCGACCTCTCAGGGCGTGCTGATGCTCCCCTAAGTCAGCCAGACGATCCAGAACCACATCGAGCGACCCGGATGCCTCTCCCGCCCGTACCATGTTAACGTAAACACCTGAGAAGACTCTTGGATAGTCAGCAAGGGCAAAGGCGAGGCTGTTCCCTTCATTGACGGATCGCTTGATCTCAGCCATGATTTTCTTCAGGGCCGGGTTGGTGATCTGCGACACAAGCCCCTCCAAAGATGCAACCAATGGAACCCCTGCACCCAATAAGGTCGCCAGCTGACGTGTTGCAATAGAAATCTCGCCGGCTTTGACGCGTTTAAGAAGAGAGGATACTGAGACAGAGCCAGGGAGGAGATCCTTCGGTTTCGAGGTTGTCTCTTTTACCTCTACGGGAAAAACCCCTGATCCCCTCAGCCTTTGGCGGGCTGCCACGGGACTGTCGGCATCAATGATGCCGTTTACGCTCTTGCCCGATCCATCAAGAGCAGTGTATTCATAAACGGGCATAATTTCAACGTCTCTGGAACTCTATAACCAATTGCATTCGTTAGTCTTTCGGCGACAGCCTGTTTTTGCTGCCCTCATGGAATAATGGAATGCTGGAATAATGGAATACTGGAAGAAAACGTGGAACCAGAGAGTCTGTTATCTTGGCTTTTTCCATCACTCCAATACTCCAGTACTCCATTACTCCGGCTTCTCAATACTCCATCACTCCAATATTCCATTATAGCGCTGAAGGTTGCGCCTGACGGCTTGAGAACATCACACTGCATGCCCAATTGCGGAGCGGAGCTAAGTTCTCAATTTTGTCGAGGTTTGCGGCTAAAAAGCCCACCTTACGGTCAGGCTATCAAAGTTGACAAAATATGATAACAAGAATTACGGTTGAGTGTCAACCATGTGGGGCGTAAGTGGATAGAAGCACACGGTTAGGCATTGTTCTTGCAATCCATTTCAACTAGTCTCCAGCCAGGCTGGCCAGATTGTGCGCCTTGAAAATGTCAGTCTTCGGTATTATGATGAAGATAGTCACGTTTAAGACAAAGCCCTTTCCACAGGCCGAGAGATATAACAGCATGTCCAAAAAATGGGTCACCGCAATCTTGTTGACACTTGTTCTCGCCTTGCCCGGATCAGTCTTCTCGGAAGGCTTTAAAAAATCAGGGTATGTGCCTGGTGAGATACTGGTCAAGTTTCGCTCCGGCGTATCCAAATCTGGCCGCAATACCGCTCACAGTTTCCATGGTTCCAGACTTCTTAAGCGATTCAAGCAGGTCCAGGTAGATCACGTTAAGATCCCTGACGGGTGGACGGTAGAAGAGGCTGTTGCAGCCTACCGACTTCAGGCGGATGTCGAATACGCGGAACCGAACTATTACCGCTACGCCACGGCACCTCCAAACGATCCCTCCTTTGGGAACTTGTGGGGGCTGCACAATATCGGGCAGGCGGGTGGAACGCCTGATGCGGACATCGACTGCCCCGAGGCGTGGGATACGCAGACAGGAGACCCGAATGTGGTTGTTGCCGTGGTGGACTCCGGTGCAGACCTTGATCATGAAGATTTGTCAGACAACATTTGGCAGAATACGGGGGAGGATTGGAGTGGCGGGAATCCTGGTTACAACGGCATCGATGACGATGGCAATGGTAAAATTGATGACTATTATGGTTGGGATTTTGAGAATGATGACAACGACCCTGATGATGATTATAGTGGCGTTTATCACGGGACCCATGTTTCGGGTACGATGGGCGCCATAGGGGATAACGGAACAGGAGTTTCAGGTGTCAATTGGCGGGCTTCACTCATGGTATTGAAGATTCTGGATCAGAACGGTAACGGTTCCGTTGCAAACGAGATTAGAGCCATAGAGTACGCTATCGACAATGGAGCTCAGATTATTAACGCCAGTTTCAGCGGTGAAGCTTCTTCGTCGTTTGAATACAATGCCGTAGTGAACGCGAGGGACGCCGGCATACTCTTTGTGGCGGCAGCCGGAAACGATGGTCGTAATCATGATTTGATGCCGGTGTACCCCTCCGGTTACGACCTTGCTAATATCATCTCGGTAGGTGCCACAGACCGCAATGACATTCTGGCGTCCTTTTCGAATTATGGTGCGACGTCCGTGGATGTGGCAGCGCCCGGGGTCAGCATATATAGTACGATGGCTGGTGACAGCTACCAGTATTTGAGTGGAACCTCCATGGCCACGCCGCATGTATCAGGCCTCGCAGCCCTGATCTGGGCGGACAATCCCGGTTTCACCTACGGTGATATCAGGGACGGTATTCTCAACGGGGTGGATGTGGTGCCAGGTTTGACCGGGCTAATCCTCAATGCGGGTAGGATCAACGCGAACAACAGCATTAATCCTCCGGCAAGTGTGCCTGATGATCCAAGCCTCCTGGAGGCTGAAGCATCTTCCGCCAGCCAGATTGATCTGAGTTGGACAGATAACGCTTCAAACGAATCCGGCTTCGAAATAGAAAGGGCGACAACGTCCGGAGGACCTTACACACACCTCGCCACGGTTGGGATCGATGTGGAGTCATACAGTCACAAGGGCCTTAGTGCAGAAACAACATATTACTATCAGGTTCGTGCTTTCAACGCGTTCGGGAACTCGGGTTATTCCAATGAGAGCAACGCCACAACCTATCTTAGTGCACCCAGCGATTTATCGGCTTCGCCAGTTTCTATCGACCAGATCAATCTTACGTGGACAGACAATTCCGAGGTTGAATCAGGCTTCAGGATCGAGCGCAAGTTGGGATCAGGGGGAACGTACCTGGAAATAGCTACGGTCGGTGAGGATGTGACAACATATAGCAATACGGATGTGGAGGCCTCTCCTACCTACTATTACCGGGTATACGCATATGGCGGTAGTGGCAACTCCGAGTATTCAAACGAGGCTCATGCCACAACCTCTACACTATCCCCCTCGTCAGGTGGAGGTGGCGGCGACCTGGTGAGCAGTGACAGTGGGAATGACGTGGGCGTCCAACCCACCGGAGATGGTGGGGGTGGGGGCGGATGCTTCATTGGTACGGTGGTTTACGGGTCTGATTTGCACCTGTAAGTCAATCTTCCCTTAAAACGTGAAGTGGCACGAGACCAAAACAGCCTCGTCGTGCCCAGGTCCAGCCAAGGAAATCTTGATCTTCGCCCGTTCCTCCAAATACCTTAAAAAGCGGTTTTTCTCATCCCGATTGTACTTATGCGCGCTGTTGACCGCGCTGTAGATGTTTCCGGAGTAGAAACCTATCTCAACCACAGTGATAAGTCCGCCAAGGGCGTATAGTTCGTGATCAAAGGCCTCCCAAGCCGCCAAGATCAATGCACCGTTTACCAAAAACGACACTAATGCATCTCTGTATCTCTCACAGTAGACGTGTCCGGCACCGGGCACAATCGCCAGCAGGCCGGCAGTCGTAGGATTCTTACGCTTCAGGTCTTTTCTCTTATCAAGTTCCCTCAAAAGGTCCTCGATTCTGAATCTTGCTCGATTTTCAGGAGAGACTTGGTTGAAGCAGGCCTCAGCATTATCCCATGACCCCTGTTCCAGATAGACCCAGCCACACTGATAATGTGCTTCGTCTTTAATGTTCTGATCAGGGGTCATGTCTATGAGCTTCTCAAGGTGCGTGATCGCATCATCATAACGCTTAAGTTGCACATAAGCCTTCCCCATTCTGAGATAAGACTGGTCGGCGTAGGCTGATTCGGGATATTGTCTTGCCACCAACGCAAAGGCCTCAAGTGCTTCTTCGTATCGCTCCCCTTTGAGATAGGCCGACCCAATCCTGTACCTGGCAAGCACAACCTCTTCAGACTCTGGGAAGAAGTGTATGAACCGCTCGTATTCCCCGATCGCCCTGTAGTACTCCCCTCTTTGAAAGAGGTCTTCAGCAAACTGGAACTGACGGTCGGAATCGAGAAGAACGGCTGGACTGGGGTAAGAATAGACGGGGAGAAGACAAATGGCGATCACTGCGGCGGCCACAAGCCATCCTGCCCGCACAAAGCAGGCCTTAGCGTTCACTGTGCCACCAGAAATCATTATTCTCTATGGGGTCATGAAACCTGGCTTCCCCGTTCACATAGATCAGGGGAGCCTGGCGCATTTCGTTTGCCTCGTGGAGCAGCCGATCGCAAGACATCATCCACCCCACAAAAGCCCCATGTTTTTTAAGACATAGAAGACTGTATTCCGAACAGCTGGGATACATGGGACACTCCTTACCGTCAATCGGCGATAAGTAGTCTCTATGGAATTGGACCAGGGTACCAAGAGGGTTAAACGCCTTGCGTTCTTGCTCGGAAGGGTGGGAGTTGGGATCATGTCCTTTCCACGGCCCCTTGAACGGTTCCGCATACACGGCACCGCAGAACCCGCAAATGAGAAACAGAAGGGCTATGTGCAGAAAGAAACTTCGCGTTCCCATAGCAAGATAGAAACTCCCTGGTATTTTCATTTATCAACTAATGACCTTAGCGTCAAGATAGCCGTGAAGGGGTCTGACGGCAGATTGGAGAGCCCCGCGGGACCAAGGAGCCTTAAACCCGTTTTTGAGATGGGGCACGGAACTGAGAGCGCAAGGTCTCTGAAACCTCGCGGGTCATTTCAAGCACTTTAATTGCGTGATCCCGGCTCAGGGACCCGGTGCCGCAGCTGGGCGTAATCAGAGACTGGGCCATGATCTTTTCGCGTTGGATGCCGAGCGCTTCCAGCCGACTGGCCTGCGATTCCCATTTTGCTACAAGACTCGGGGCGGTTTCGTTTTCAATGTTTCCTGCATCTGACGTGGGGGTAATACCCCAGGCAAGGATTCGGTCCTGGTTAAAAAAGGTCTTGAGCGATGCCTCGTACAGAACCAGCCGGTCAAAGAAGCCGTATGCATCAAAGCTGAGAATGTCTGCCGAAGAGTCGAGGATCAACGACCAATCCGTATTAGCGCACACGTGGACGCCGGCAAGGCCTTTTGCCTGATGAATGGCATCGATAACTTCCGAAAGAACGCGGGCGATGTCTTCTCGCGAAATGCTGATAAAAGCAGAGCTGCCAAAACCTGCCAGACCTGGTTCGTCGATGAAGACAATAGCGGGGACGCCCCCTTGAGACAGTTTCTCCACCTGCCAGCGTGCCTTCATGGCAAGGGTTTTGCCCACGATATCAAGAAGCCGGTCATCGTAGAAGACCGCTCGCCCGTTCTGGTCTGTCAGGCCGGTGGCCTGGGTCACTGGTCCGGTAATCTGGCCTTTCAGTGCCACAGGGGGTTGCGGTGCTGATTCGATCTCGTCAAGGAGGGCAAAGAACCCCCTTGCCGTTTCCGGGGTGAGGACAAATCGTGTGTCATCCAGGGGTGCTCCGCCTTCTGTCACGGCAAGGTAGTCCTCGTAGAAGCGGAGGACATCGTCCTCAAACTCGGGCCTTGAGGTATCGATGAAAACACGGCCTGTTTCATTCACGAGTCCGGGCACACCGCCCAGAAACTGGATCATCATACTCTCTTCCGGGTGAGCAGGCAGTTGAGCCCACAGAGGAATATCCGGAGTATATTTCAGTACCAGGCCAACGGCTTCGTCGTGGTCGGCGATGGGAAGGCTGCCGATCAGGAGCGCGAGTGCGTTGCCACTAAATTCTGACATAAGACATCCTCTTTCCCGGACTGTACCAGATATGATGTCCTGAGATTGGTCACGCCTAACACAGTTGGCCCGGGCAGGCAAGGAGGTTGTGGTGCCCTGATCCACCGTCTGTCAAGTTTGCCGGAGATTCGCGGCGGTGGGTGCGCCGACGTACTAAGGTACTTCAAGTGCCCACCAACAAAGAAGATCCGGTGAAATCGGCAGACCCGAAGGGCCATACTGTTTTCAAGGCG
>JAQBAU010000053.1:0-6708 GCA_032126655.1 Desulfobacterales bacterium | reverse complement strand
AGGCTGCTGCGACGGCTTGACTTAGCATAGGCTCAAATTGCGACTGGGCCAAATCATACTTGTACCAGGTGTCCGGATCGCAATAGCCGGCATATTCCGTAGCGTTGTTGTAGGTGTCGTCATAACAATAGTCCTGATCATCCACGTAGGCCAGGTCATACATACTGGCGGAGTTGTCGATCATGAGAAGCAGATTCGGAGGTACGGATGTGGTAAGAAACGGCGGGACGGCGGTGTAGTCAGCCATGACAGCGCCCAGCGCCCCGGAAGCCATGGCCAGAACAAGAATCAATGAAAGTATGTGGTTAGATACGAATTTTTTCATGGTACACCTCCTGGGCTTCATGTGTCAGGTCTTGAAATTTGACACAACACCTTAATCATAGAACCGTCTTGCTCTCTGCGACCTTAAGGGGTTGTGTCAAACGTCAAGACCCCTATCTCGGTATAAGCATGTATTGGACCCGGATCGAAGCTCTGGCACCGGTAGGTTCATAGCCAATGCTGTCCATCCTCAATATGGTCATTACTCCAGCCGACGCTCCTGCACCTTCATAACCAGCGGCGAATTCCGCCGAAGAGCCGGGAAGGAGTTGCGTAGAAAGCTTGTCAACATCGATCTCGGCTGATAGAAAACCGTCCTCATCCACGCGCACATCAGGGTCGCCGGTCACTTGATCGCTAGTATTGTCAATGTCAAAGGCTTCCATTATAAAGTCACCATCCATGATTTTAATGTCGGGCACATCTTCGAAGTTAGAACCGTCTGCGAAATCTATACCCCAGGCAGCAGCCTCCGAGGCCATGGCGGCTATGACGCGGCCATTCTCGGCACGGTAAAAGGCGGTCTTGGACTCCCTCTCATTCTGCGCAATTTTGAGCTCAATGGACGTCGTCATCATGATGGCCGTGCCGATGATCGCCAGAAGCCCCATGATGATCAGGGCAACAACCAGTACGGTCCCTTTTTCGTTGTTGATGGGTTTCACAGGTTCCCCCTATTCTATGTCCTTAAAACCCAGGTTGCGAATCCTGGTCGCGTTCATAAGGGATCTAAGCCGGTACTCCCCGGTGTCAGGAGCCGGGTTTGCCGTGTTGATACCAACAAAGATAATGACTGCCCTGACCAGGGCCCTCTGGTCTGCGTCTAAGACCAATGCCGGGTCCCCTGGAGCGGGGGGGTCGTACACAGTGCCGTCCGCAAGCACATAACCGAACGAAAGTCCGCCTGGGGAGTCGACGAGAATGCTGCCGTTTCTTTCAATCTGATATGAAGCGTTCACCGAATAAGTCACATCCTCGTTTGCATCGTCCGGGATTCCAGCTTCGTCATCTCCGGTAAGGTTCGAAAGTATCCGGAGCCGGTCTCCCTCAGCGGTCGGTATAACCTCGAAATCGTTACGGTGAGGGTCATACCCGGCATTTCTTATCTCCCGCACCATCAGATCCATGACTGCCCGCACATTCTGCTGGGCATAGGTGATCTCCTGCTGGGCGGCGCTGGTCTCGTTCTGCTTGATAAAGATGCTCAGGACGGCCCCGAGAACCACCAGGCCCAGTGCCAGGACGACAAGTATCTCTATTAAAGTGAACCCTTGATTCGAATTATGTTTGCATAAAGGTGCCACTTTACATTTCTCCCCTAATAGCTGTCAGTCGTTATCACACCGTCTATCTCTACTCTGTGTTGTCCCATGGTATCATTCCAGCTTACTCTAACGATTATGGTCCGGGCAGCCGGCGCAGGATCATCATCAAGGAACTCCCAGCTTCTTGTAAAGATGGCCCCCGAGTCATCGCCTGGTACACTGACGGGATTTTCGTCGTCTTGGGTCACACCCGCGGCAAAATGTTCACCTTCTGCATCCCTGAAAATCAATTCCTCCAGCTGGTTCTGAGCCAGCGCAACCGCCTGTGTTGTGCGGTTTGCCAGGTCATTGCTTCGCATACACCGGACCTGCAATGTGGCCAGGCCCATCATTGCTATACTTAGGACACACATGGCAATGAGTATCTCAACGAGACTGAAGCCCTGCCTGTCTTTCGCCAGGTTCATTGGATATAACCCATCATTTGATAGACTAATACTTTTCAAAGCGCACACCACCCATAGCATTGACAACGATCCTTCGACCCTCGCCCTTTTCATTTACGAAAGAAACCGTCTGATCGGCCCCTATGCCGTCTGGCAGCCCGCGGGGGTTCATTGCAAAAGAGTTGTTGGCAAAACTAATGCCATCTCCGCCACCCTCTGAAGTATCGAATTGAACGCCAAGATACTCATTTCCCAGATTGACGGTCTTTATCGCCTCTTCATCATTCGTATCGTCTCCATCATCCGTATATTGGTATTGAGAATCTTGAGGGTTGTTGTCTACAAAAAGGACGTAGCTGGGCCCTGGAGAGAAAGCCACACCACACTGAGTGTTCCGACTGACCGCTCGCAGCCTGGCCAATTGGATATCAGAGTAAAGCCGCCGTGCCGCACCGTTCAAGTGAGCCGTGGGCTTGATGGTCAGGTGGTAGGTCGGGATACCGATGCCGGCTACGAACGCCAGGATGACAACAACGACAATCAGCTCCACCATGGTGAAGCCGCTGTTGCCCTTGATAATTCGTGATGTGAACAGAGATCGCATGATACCGGGATATACAGCAATCTTCGTGCCATGGATCCAACGAAGGGGATGTTTGCAGGCATTGTACAAGAATATTAAGGACATATATGCTCCCAAGAAACTGCTGCCCGAAGCTGCCGGGAGCTGCCAGGTGTCAAATATCTTTATAACTATTAAATAGTTTTATAGCACAGGCCCCGTAAACTGCGACTGAGGAACTGTTAAAAAGTCCCTGAATGGTGTCATTTCGACCGCCCATTCCTGCCATTTCGACCCGGCTTCCTGTCATTTCGACCCAAGGGAGAAATCTATATCTTATCAAATTATTACCAAGCACAAGATTTTTCCCAAAATGGGAAGGGCTTGGGAAGGATGCCGAGGCGATAATATGGAGAACTAAAGGGTCCCTTTCTAAAGTGGAGAACCAAAGGACGTTCCCTATCTTCACACCAAGTTCTCGTCCGCATTTACCCCGCAATTAACGAGCGTTGCAATTCAAGGAGTTTGTGGCATGGTCACCCCCATTCAAATGCCTTGTTGTGCTGTTGGTCGTCACGAGAGTCAACGACCAACAGCATAGCGGGTGGCTTGGATTTCCGCCATAGGCGGAAAAACAAAAGCACGAATGTGCTTCCATCGTTGCGTTTGTCACCGCGTGCAAAGCACGCGGTTTGAAAGAAACAATCATCTCACTATTTCTCACAAAACCGCGAATAAAATATTCGGCATGCACGTTATTATGTTCATGCAACAACCTGTAGCATGCCAAATTATCCTTTAAGTTGGATGCATGGCGCGAACATTGTTCCATATTCCAGTATCATGCGATCTCTCTCTGCATCACGAATTATCAAGGGCAACAGCGGCTTCACCATGGTGGAGCTGATTGTCGTTGTTGTCATCCTGGCGTTCGTAGCCGGCGTCGGTATCCCGACTTACCACCTGACCATCAAGCCCACGGCTAACTTGAACGGCGCTGCACGGCAGCTTCACTCTGCTATCCAATTGGCAAGGTTGCGAGCGGTCAGTCGAAATGTCCGGTGTGGTGTGGTTCTTTCTGCAGGGCCCAGCTACATCCTTTTTGTAGATAACAACCCCGCCAATTCTCAATACGAGTATTCGGATGATGGAGACGATACCAATGATGAAGAGGTGATAAAGACGTTTAACCTGGGAAATGAGTATCTTGGCGTTCAATTCGATACTTCAAAGGGTGGCGGAGATGGCATTAGTTTTGTCAATAATTCTTTTGCAATGACGCCACGGGGAATACCAACCAGAGGGGGCACGGTTTATCTAGTGAATGAAAAGGGCGAAGGTCGAAAAATCATAGTCAATAATATGGGTGGTGTCCGGCTTGAAAAGTATTAGTCTGTCAAATGATGGGCGGCCTCCAATGAACCTGGCGAAAGGCCGGCGGGGCTTCAGTCTCGTTGAGGTGCTCATTGCCATCATTGTGCTCAGCGTAGCAATGATGGGCCTGGCCACATTGCAGGTCCGGTGCATCCGAAGCAATGATCTGGCAAACCGCACCACACAGGCAACCAACCTGGCCTAGTGTTGCGTCTCATAAATAACTTGCATAATTTCCAGGATTGCATGGGGCTCAAGAACTATAGCGATTGTCAGAAATACGTCCCGATTGATATGCTAGTCCTCGGCATCACGAATCATCATTTCTGACGAGTCCATCAGCCAAACCGAACGTTATTGTGACAACCACTATAGAATCCATTATGTGACGTAGGGGCGGGGTTTATCCCCGCCCTTTTGTCATTTCGACCGCAGGGAGAAATCTTGCTGTTCCAGCACGTTCTACAGCCAAGATTTCTCCCTGGCCCAGACCTGGATTACTGGCCTGGCAGCTTATACGAAGTGAAGCATAACGCAAAACAGTAGTGATTTGGTGCTTGGTATTTGCGGCTTACGCCTTGATAACAGTAGGGATTTTTTGGTTCGAATGAATGACGTTTGCTCTGTTTTTTGTAAGTAACTTCTGAGACACGACACTAGGTCCAGCTGGAAGAACTGATCTTCAGGGTTGCAGTACGTATTCTGACTTCTTACGAAACCATCACGGCTCTCTGGTCCGCAAAGCCAGGGCATCGGCAATGGCCTCTGCCGTGCGCTGGACAAAACGATCAAAGTCCTTCCCTTGAAGGGGTTTTTCCGCAGTGGGGACTGCATCCAGGTCCTTTGGCAGAATCAACCGGGGGGCGTTTTGCAGCGCTTCCTTGGGGTCAATCTCAAATTCCGGAGGGAAGCGGTCTTCGAAATACATGGCCTGAAAACCGGCGAACTTGAGGGCGTGCGCCGTGGCATTCAGGACAACGACTTCGTTTTTGTCAACGATTCCACGCCCTTTTGCCTCCACCAGGCCGGCCAGGGTCTCACCACCCTGCGTACAGGCAATATGCCCGTTCCGGTTTGCCGTGAGCTGCCAGTCCATGATGTCCTGTTCCTCTACTTCGGAGAAGAAGATGGCCTGGCCCCCGGCTTTCTGGTTGTACGTTTCCACCAGCTGGATCACGCGGGGCATGGAGACCGGATTTCCGATCATGGCCGCCTGGGCCACGCTCGCCCGCACCTTGACCGGCACAAAACTGCGCTTCTCAGGGTCCGGTTCCAGGTAGTACCGATAAACGGGGTTGGCATGGGTTGATTGCACGCCGATGATCTTGGGCAGTCCACCTATGATGCCGACGTCGAAGAACTTCAGGAAACCGCTGATGATAGCGGTGATATTTCCCGCGTTCCCAATCGGCACCACGATCACCTTGCGGGCCATGTCATAGTCAAAATCCTGTGCAATTTCATAAGCATATGATTCCTGCCCCAAGATTCTCCATGCGTTCTTGGAATTCAAGAGGGCTACGTTGTACTTCTCGGAAAGGGCCTCTACCACCTTCATAGAGTCGTCAAAAACGCCGGGAATCTCAAATACTACGGCTCCGCTTCCCAGCGGCTGGGACAACTGCTGGGATGTAACCTTCTTGTGCGGAAGGAGAACAGCCGATTTCACCCCGGGCTGAAGATAGGCCGCGTAGAGGGCCGCAGAAGCCGAGGTGTCGCCCGTTGAGGCACAGACTGCCAGGACATCTGCAAGTTTCCCGGTCTTGACCATGAGGTTAATGTAACTCATGGCGCTCGCCATTCCACGATCCTTAAAAGAGGCGCTCGGGTTCTGACCTTCGTTCTTGAAATAGAACCGGGCCCCCACGGTTTCCTGAAGGTACGCGTTTGCCTCTACCATGGAGCTGTGGCCTTCGCCCAGGTAGATGACCGCATCGAGCGGCATCATGGGTCCAATGAGCTCGTGATACCGATAAATCCCCTTAAGTGCCGGGATGTTAAGCATCTTCCGGTAGTCAAAGATCTGGTGCCAGGTTTCAGGGCCGATCTCCTTCAGGCGGTCGAAGCCAAGGTCTACCAGTAAAAGCACACTGTGGCACGCAGGACACGTGTAGAGGAGGCGGCTGATGTCATATTCTTGCCCACAATCGAGACAACGGTAAACGACGTTGCCCGATACCTGGGGGATGAGATAAGGTTGGATGTGTTTGGGAAAGTTTTCGAGTTTCATAACAATAAAAGAAAGTGTCTAGAGTGCCTAAAGTGCTATAGAGTGCCTAGAGTTAAAAGAAATGTTTTTAGTGGAGACATGAGCCAATTATAGTTAACCGCCTACAGTTTTGGGCCGATGGAGGTGAAAATTGCAAGTAATTCTCCACACTCTTCGTGGTCTGCCTTTATTGCCTTCCATGGCAGCATCTTACTCTCTCCAATCACTTCTAACCAATACTCTGTTTCGCTGGCTTCACTTTCGCATATGCAGACCCTGTTCTTGAAGTCGGCCTTGCTTCTGGAGCGATTGGCCTCTCGGTAATTGGCACCAACAGACGTACCGCATTTCGTGATCTGGGTCCGTATAACCCCGGCTTCTGGCGAATTTGGCAGCTTTGATGATAACCGGATTATGCGGACAGCAAATTGGCGGGTTCTCTTTTCGAGCTTCTCAGCAAACTCTTTGTTAGGCATTCCACCGATCTTGGTCGTTTTAGTAACTTTAGGCACTTTAGCGCACTTTAGG
>JAQBAU010000052.1:0-3950 GCA_032126655.1 Desulfobacterales bacterium | reverse complement strand
AGCACCATACCAATTCTTCTTATCCAGAACCTGCGACGCTGGAATGGGAAGGGCATCAGAACCGTGACCCTGAAGGATACCGGCTGTACGAAAGGCGATTTGGTCGAGCAAGATATTAGCGGTCTGGTACACAGATGCATAGAGAGGTGTTGGACGATCGATGATCTGTTCAAATACTGCTGTCGGGAGTCTCACGCCAATGGAAACCGCCCGAGAATAGGGGTCCAGCAGGTTAGGGGGAGTCAATCTTGCCTGGTTGAATGGCGCAATATCCGCTACACCAACGAGGTCTGCACCCAGGGCAATAATTTCGCCCTTTAGTTTGTTGGTGAAGTCAACGTTGGTGGGGTTTCTTCTTTTCATGTGGGTTAAGCTGTTTGATCCGAGTTCGTCATCACATATGGTTCTCTTTGTGAGACCAACAGTGTCACCTTACGTAATCACTTCTCAACTTCAAGACGGTCCAGCAAGATGCCCACTTCACTTTGGCGGCCACTTGGCAAGGGCAATTTTGAGAATTGTCGGATCACGTGCTCTCTGCAGACCCTGCAATCGCGCTCCCTTTCCCTCACCGCTTCACATCGTTGGATAATCTTCTCCAGGTCCACCTCTGCATAAGCGCCCGTCAAGGCTTCGCCCCTTTTGAAGGCATCCATGCACGGGTACACCAGACCATCATCCGCTGTAATGAAGAGCGAGGGCGCACAGGGAAACGCCATAGAAAGCGTCCCCGACCGAAGGGCAACACATGAAGTCTCGAGAAGGTCCTGGGCAAAGAGATTGCACCCAATCTCTGCGGTTGTCTCGGAGGGATCGGGACCGTAGTAAACTTTCTCAACCCTACCTCTCAAATCTGTGTTTTGTACCAGGGAAAAGGTCCCCTCACGAAGGCAAAGACTCAGCAGAGGGAACCTTTCTTTGAGCGCCTCGACGAGTCCTCCTACGAAAAGCTCATCATCCTCTTCGCCTGGAACCAAAGCTGGAATCAACATGAACCGGGGAACCTCTTCGTGCATATATCCCTCCCGGTCAAACTCAGAACTCCCCCGCCTCCAGGGATGGTAATAATACTCCTCATAGTAGCCGAGGTCGCCGGTACCTCCCTGGGGTACGGGATGGACGAAATGAAGATAGTAGCGGACAAATAAGTTCTCCCTCAGATAGGTCTTCATGCCTTTCTGGATACGTTCCACCTGAGGCATGCCTTCAGACAGACTCGTTGCCAGGACATAAATACTGCACGTAAGATTGAGGTAAGGAAAGAGGCGGCTTAGAAACTCGTTGAGTTCCTTGAGCTTTGTCTCATCCCGGTTCCCCAGGATCACGCATACCTTGTCGATAGCTGACGTCGTCATTTTCTCACACAGGCGAGTCGAAAAACGTTCATTCCACCGGAGGACGTCACTCGCGAGTCACAGGCATTGCTTTGTCTCGCCATCACGATACAATTCGTCTCCCTCGGTCCAGGGATTCAGCTCGCCAAAGATCCTGAAGGGTCTGCATCTCTTTGTAGCTCATCCAGTTTGTCTCGTACTGAGACCCAATGGACATGTATGCGTGGCGATGGGTATTCAAAAGGCGAATCCCGTAATCCTCATAATGCTGTGACATGTGAGTGCCGAAGTAAATCTTCATCTGCTGGGAATTGGTGTTACCCATGATTCTCACCTGGTTCTTCTTCACAAACTCCAGGGTTTTTAGTCCATCCTCAAAGGTCTCATGAGGAAGTCCGAACATCGTAAAGAGTTCAACCTCAATGCCCTCATTCCGGGTAATCCTGATGGCTTCAGCGATCTTCTCGATAGACATGTGCTTGTCCAGCTTGGGCAGAACCCGTTCCGAGGCCGACTCCAGACCGAAGGCCAGGGTGCTGACCCCCGCCCGTTTCATCATTCTCATCATTTCCGGATTTACAAGATCGGCCCGCGTCTGCAACCACATCTGCATCTTCAGTTCCTCTTTCAACATCCGGTCGAGTAATTCTTCCATCCTTTTCCATTTATAGGAGACATTGGGATCCGCAAACCAGAGCCTCCGAATTCCCTTCTTTCTGATCCACCTGATCTCCTCCATGACCCTGTCTACGGAATGAAAAGTGATCTTGTGGTTGAAGGCACGGGGAGTATAACAGAAAATGCAGTTGTGAGGGCAGCCCCGAGAGGTGAGCATGATGGCTTCGCCCATACCGGAATAATCAAACACGTCATCCAGATAAGGAGAAGGATAGCTGTCCAGATCAGAAGGCTGCTCCAAAGGCTCCGTGTCATGAACCCGACCATCAGAGTCCCTGTAGCTCACCCCTGACAGGTTTGAAAAGGGGGTTTCTTCCTGCACTGCCCTGGCAATCCCCAGCAGGGTTGTCTCACCGGAAGAACGACAGATATAGTCAACGTGGGACATTTGTCCCAAAGCCTCGGACGGCATGAAGGTTGCCTGGGGACCGCCGACAGCCACCTTGATGTTGTTGTCTATGGACTTGATGAACTTGGCCAGGCCAAGCACACAAAGCATGGTTCTCTGGTAGGCTGAGATGCCGACCAAAGCAGGCTGAAATGAGTCAATATAATGATACAAGTCGACGGGAGAGACTGAGGAGTCTTCCCCCAAGGTGAGGATCTCCGTAGCGAATCCCTTGGACTTTAAATAGGCGGCAATGTAACCGAGTGATATGGGCGTTGATACGGGTGCGAAGGGGTTCATTTCGATGAGCAGCACATTCATGACATCCAGCCTTATAGGAAATGGCCAATGGAAAGGCAAGGACAAAGACCGCAGCAGCGAAGCGATTCTGCAGCCTTCGCAGTTTGGTGTTGTCTCAAAAGGGTAGCTTGTTGCAAAGCAGGGGGTGATAGATGGCTAGCGTTCCGTCCCATGAATGACTTACATAATTTCCAAGATCGCACAGGACCCCCAAAGGCGATATCACAAATCCGCTTCTGTTCAAGGCGTCAGCCGCAAACCCGAATATCCAATGACCGAAATCACAAACGTTTGAAACATTTGGCATTTTGGATTTGTTGCGAATTTCGAATTTAGTGCTTCGAATTTTACATTTTAGCGACTCAACGCGAAGGTCATGTTTGCTTTGACTTTTGCAAATGACTTCTGGGACACGACACTTCTAGTAAATAGGGAAAAAAGAAAGCTGAAGATATGGAAAGACTGAGGAGAAATGACGAAGAAAAGAGAGTCTTGGCTCTTGACAGAAGCCCATTGTTATAATAGAGAATTCAAATATTGTAAGGGGGGATACCAATCCTACATGAAAGATAGCATCTGTTGTTATGAACGAAAGGGGGGATGTGCGTTCCGGTCGGAAACCATACTGTATGAAGAGGATAACGTGAGAGTACGGAGATTTTCTTTTTTTGGGCGGTGTGGCCGCGTCGTATAAAATCGCAAAGCGATTCTATTCATAGGAGGTAATCATATGGCTGACTATTACATTAATGTCTTTTTGGATGACGAAAAACTTAAGCAGATTGAAGAGGCTGGATTGGTAGACCAGATTCAGGAGATAGGCGGGAAAAAAGCGCTTCAGGTAGATATGAGCAAGAAGGAACAGAAGAAGCTTGTCAAAGGTTTCCCGGGCTTGACGTTTGATGCTTCAAATGCCTGTGTGCTTCCTGAACAGGCAGAGCAGACCCTGATGGGTTATGTTAAGGACAATAAGTCACTTGATGTTATGAAATATGCAATTTTAAAGCTCTATAACCCTCTTGCAGGAAGAGATGTCTTTGGGAGGGGCACGGGCATGCGCTAATAACGCAAATAAAATGGCATCCACGGAGGGAATAAGTCCTTGGGCTTATTCCTTCTTTTTTTGCCCAATGATCCCCCACTTGGGTCCAGGTCCCGGGGGCTGGATACGATGCAATGACGACCCCTATGGCCTGTCATAATGTCCACGGCGCGGCTGGGGTACTAATCTCAAGTACTATCAGTGGCAG
>JAQBAU010000051.1:0-10554 GCA_032126655.1 Desulfobacterales bacterium | reverse complement strand
TCGGCTACTGCCAGTTCCTGGATCGGTTTCGGATCTTTCTCCTTCATAGCTTGACCGATTGTCTTAACCATGATGTTTAGATTTTCGCCAACAAGAATCATGAAACCCCCTATCGGATCGATGATTGATTATTGAATATTGAAAACTGGAGATTGACAGATGCTCATTGACCAGTGAAGATTGAGGGAAACATGGAGTGTTCTTTTCCCCAATCAACAATCATCAATCCTATGCTCGCCACTCTTTCAGATACGCTGGGATGTGGGCGGACTCCCTCGGTCCGACCATCACTTCCCAATCTCCGAGTTCTTCTTCAAGATCCCCGGATATGGCTGCCGCGTAACCGGGTATGATGACCTTCTTATGCTTGACTTTGTCCGTAATCCCGCATTTCTTCATGGCCATTCCGATGGCATCTCCCACAAATTTGCCGGCAGCCCAGGCTGTGAGGACAGAGAGTCCTTCGGTGTCTACGATGACCAGCCATGCGGGAACGCGACTCGATTCAATCTCACCTGACACGATGAAATAGGTAAGCGAGAAGTTACACGAGACCAACACAGGGGAGTCATCAGTTGGCCCGCCGATTTCATAGATGCCCGGAGAGGTTGCCATGGGACGCTGCGGATCCGTATAGATATTCATGCGGGCAAGCAGCAGCGGGAATAGACCCTCTCCCTGAAGATCGGAAAGGACAACAATAGCGCCATACTTGGCTATAAACATGGAAGCGATCAACGTCTCTTTCATGAAATCATCGGTCATCTCGCAGGGGAAGGTGATGGTTGGAAAACCAAGAGGCTTGAATTTCTTGAGAAGGGCCCCCCGGCGGACGAACACCTGGTCTTCAAATGCCTTTTTTATGCCCCGCGCGCCGGAGTCTATGACCAGATTCTTTAGACCCCCGTCCGTCAGCTTTGTTGTCAGGTCCGCCACTTCGTCCAAGCCGTCTCCTCTGACGCCCAAAGGACACCCGGCCCCCTTGGCTATGTCCGCCATCTGGTCGACATTGTCCTTGGTTGCCGCATACAGGAGAGGCTTTCGGTCTGCGCATACGTTCAGACCAGCCTGCATGACGCCGGTGTCCTCCGTCATGAGGATCATGCCGGCGTCGGTTTCGTTTTTTACCCTTGTGGCCAAAGTCTCAAACTTGCCGGCATCTCCAGAGACAGATTTCACGGCAATGAGATCCGCTCTCAAGGTCAGGCCCACCCTTTCATATTCCAGGGTCTTGAATCGTTCCAGACGACCGCCCACTTCTTCGTCGGTCATTTCATCTGTGACCAGCACAGCAATGCCGGTCGGATTCAGAAAGGTCTTCTCATGGCGAAACAAAACGGTCTCGCCACCGATTTTGAGCTTCCTCTCCCCAGTGCCGATCTCCACAATGCTGATCGGAGGTGCCGATGCGTCAGCCAGTTCTGCCTTCGTCTCATCTGAAACATAGGGGCAGGCGGCCAGTTCCGCTTTGCCTGCAGCCAGGCTCATGGCAAATGCCAGGCACGTGGGTACCCCGCACTCACCGCAATTTGTCTTGGGCAAAAGTTTGTAAATCTGAATTCCTGTCAGAGCCATCTAATTCCTCCTTAACCAATAGTGCCTAAAGTGCACTAAAGTGAGCTATCGTGCTCGACTTTAGCTCACTGGAAAAGCCTATCCTATGATCGGATCCATGGACAAGGCCGGGTGACCCTTCTCCTCCAAGAAGGGAAGGATCTCCTCTTCCGTAGTCCCCACGGTTTCATCGGCGATCATGTCCGGCAGGTCAGGAATCCCTATCTCTTCAGCCCGTTTTTTCAGAAGATCCCCAACCTCCTCCTTCAGTCGCTTTGGCATCCAAACCAGACGCTTGATCCCGCCATCTCCAATGATCCATTTCCTCTGCGTGAGATTGTATTTGCCGTGCCCCACAAACCCGGGCACACTCGCCCCGCCCCCGATGGTCCCCGCCAGCGTGGTGAACTTCATACCGCAGGGCGTCATGCCCGTGTAGTCACGATCTACGGTCATTACTCCGTTGCAGATGGGAAGTATGGCGGCAATGGCTTCACAGCATCCGCAGGTCGTCATAGGGTCATACACAATACTGTAAAAATTATAGTGATCCAGGGCTTGGCGCGAGGCGTTGTACAGGAAGTCGTTACACCCTTTCCACTGTCCAAGCTTTGGATCAATAACCTCCCCCTTTTCCACAGGCTGATTAGGCCCCGTAGGATTTATCTCAAAAGAGGCCTTGCAGTCCATCCAGTTGTATGCACCACACAGCCCGGTCCTTTCAGGGCTGATAATGCACACGTGGTTGGGTGCAAAGGATTGGCAAAGCGTGCACGAGTAGTATGTTTCAGTCGTTTCATCGGTCATCCCTTCGATCCGGGCGTCCCTTTGGTGGTATACGTCTCTGGCCTTTGCCAGGATCTCCTCGACCTTGTCTTGTTCCGTGTAAAGTTTGATCTGGACCTTGTCGAAAATGGCGCCGAAGTCCTGATGAAACTTGGCATGCAGTATATCGCCGATATGCTTGATCTGGAGCCCCTTTCCGGCTGCGGCCTTGGCCATCCTTATCCAGGCAATATCTCTCTGCCCGATGTGCATCAGACCCTGGGCGTAATTGATAAAGTGGTGGATCTGCCTTTCCAGGATCGGTTCAAAATCATCCTGCATTTTCCTGCCGGCAAACTCCACGACGATGGCCAGTGGGAGTTTTGCTCCTGCCTCCACATCATCTATGTCAGGGCCGAACACCTCAATCTTTCCATCCTCTACCTCGTCCATATCCTTGGTAGTTGCCCATTCCACGGCCTGCGTCTTACCCCCACCGCATTCCAGGTAAAGATCGTCTTTACGGACTCGCTCCCCTTCAAAGGCCGGCCCGTAGGACACGGGTATAGGCACCTTTGCAACCGTAACCTTGAGCCCCCTGACCTCAACGGCTTTCTGGACGAGCTGGTCATAGGGGACGTTGGAGACGACATGCTCGTACGTGCAGATGCCTGTGGGAAGGATTTCCGGAATGGGTGTGTCGGCAATGACCGGAAAGCCGTAGTTTATGGCCCCGGCCGCATTGGCATACCATTCATCGGTGACTGTGCCCAACGGCATGGCAAACGCAAAGACACGATCTTTGTTGTACACGAGATTACTGGCAAAGTCCCCGGGCTTCACACCGCCGAACGACATGGCCGCCCGGGTGGCAAAACCCAGGGCAAATACGGTCGCCGTGTACTCCGGCCCAAAGGAGACAAGACGTGTGCCCCATCCGACCTGCACCCCTGCCTCCACGAGTTGCTCGGACATGGTACGCCCCTCATGGTCGGCAACCATGAAGACGTACAAATTCTTTTCCTGAAGCTCCTGAGCCAACTGGACAGCGATCTCTTTGGTTGGCGGAGCGCCGAGGATTGCTGCAAAGCCCGGGGCGGTGCCGTCAACGAATTCCACGCCGCGCTTGCGCAATATGATGTCATCTGCCGCGCCCAACCAGAGGTTTCCGTTAGAAGGGTCTTCCGTCTTTGTGTAGAAATCCGGAAACTCCAGATAACGGATCGCTTCGATAATCTCTTCGGCAAAGAGCGTGGCCATCCCGGCTTCCAGAGTTGGGGCCAGGTAAGGGAGCCACACGTGCTCGGATACCATTTCGGGCAGCAATGACTTGCAACGGTCAAGCACCTCTGGGACATCTGCGAGCGTCTTAACGGGAATGCCCGTCATGGCATAGACAATGGGAAGATAGTAGGCTGTGTTGGGAAAGCCTATTTCTTGATCGGGACCCCATTTTCCCAGGGCTTCCTGATACTTGGCCTCTGTCCTTTCCAGGATTTTGTGGGCCCCACGAATTGCAGCCGAACAAATAATTTTTGACACTTTTCAAACTCCTCGCTTCTTTAGGTTTAGACCTCTGACGAATGACGGTAAGATGGAAATCAATCCCCCATCAAGTCATTGATAAATCCTCTAACCAACTGCACCGCATCCGGGTGCCGCATGATCAAGATGTCACCCCCTGCCAGCAGAAGCACGACTGCAGTCATGGCTTCAAGGAGAATGCCTCTTCTTGCAGGATCGCCCAGCAATGGGGCTTCGTCCTGGCTGATCTTGGCCTCCTTGATCTTCCAGACCTCCTTGCCTATGTTACACAAGATGGGAAACTGGAGCCTCTCGTCCTCCTGGGTCAACGCGGCCATCCGGTCTCTCTCCATCACGGAATAACAGTACTCCAGGCCGTAACCCAAAGACGCCACAGTGGGATCAACAAGAATACGCTCATCAGGCACTCCGAGGTTTCCCAGCAAAATATTAAGCTGCTTGGCCAGGTTTATATCGATGGGCGTTGATGCTGTTACAGTGTGTTGAAAGGCAAGAGAAGCGGCTCCCAGGGCCTTGTAGCTTCCTTCTTCCACAGGGCCGAGGATAAGATTCTCTTCGGCGCACTCCTCCGCGATCTTTTTCAGCACTTCAGTATCCTTTTCCAGATTCCCACTGCCCCAGACAATGAGAGGAACCTCCACGGCAGACGCTACTTTCTTGGTCACCTCCACTGCCTGTTCGGCTGAGGCGTTCTGAGTATTGGGGTCTGTGCTGGCGAGCTGCAAAGCGATCATGTCCGCACCGTATGAGGAAACACATTTCTTGGCCCATGCGGCCGGGTCTTGCATGACATCGCCAAGCGGGTCCAATAAAGCCTGGGGCCAGTCCTCAGGCGGGGCATCGTAAACGTCCATGGCTATCTTGGGCGGGTGGGGCATCTCGCCTTCAAACAGATGGAACGGGTAGCTTGTCTCTCCACCCACAATCACAGGGCTTGCCTCTTTGCCTAACGGAATTTCTCTGATCGCACCATTGTACGATATTTTGGGTACCTCAAAAGCCATGCCTACTCCTTTCTGACTCCGACAAGCCGCACTGAAAATCGGGTTTGGCCGTGTACGGGTTTGTGAAATGTCTTATGCCTAAATCCAAAATTCGAATATCGTGCTGTTCTCAAGGCGACAGCCGCAAATTCGACACGAAGTGTCTATTTTCAAGCCGTCAGGCGCAACCTTGCGCCAAACAATAACCAAATTTTCAAAATTCAAATGACCGAAACGAGAGAATCGTTTCCGCGAATGCGCGTAACAAACTCAATATTCACTCGTCAATCATCAATCTTCAATATCAAAGTCCCACTTCATCCAGAATAGGCGGTATTTTGCTTTCCCAACCAAGGGCCATAATGTGAACGCCGTCACAAAGGTCTTTCATACCCTTAACCAAGCGAACTGCCATATTCACGCTGGCCTGGGCCTTGTCCTCAGACGCCTTTAGCTCCTGAATAAGGGGTTCCGGCACGAAGACACCTGCCACATTCTTATTCATATAACGGGCCATGCCAACTGATTTCAGCAGGATAATGCCTCCCAGGACTTTTGTGTCGAGCCCTTCCACACGCTTCATGAATTTCTCAAAGGCATCCAGGTCATAAACTCCCTGTGTCTGAAAGAACCTGGCACCGGCTTCGATCTTCTTCTCCATTTTCATGATCTGCAGATCCATGGCAGCCTCGTTGTCGGCCCCTGGATTTACGACTGCTCCGGGGAGAAAATCGGGTGAGCCCTTGAGTTCATTTCCTGCCATGTCAACGCCGGAATTCAGCTTTCCGATGCAATCCAGAAGCGATACAGAGTCCAACTCAAAAACCGGTTTGGCCTCGGGGTGATCACCAAGAACAGGATGATCCCCGGTTAGCGCAAGAACGTTCCGAATCCCGAGGACCCAAGCACTGAGCAAATCTGATTGCAGTGCAAGGCGATTCCGGTCCCTGCAAGTAACCTGGAAAACAGGGTCGATATCCATTTCAGTCAGGAAATGACAAAACGCCATGGAACCCAGGCGCATGACCGAACTTTGCAAGTCTGTGACGTTTATGGCATCCACGCGGTCTTTGATAATGTCAGCATCCTTTAAGATATGCTCCACATCGGTTCCCTTCCCAGGTGCCACCTCCGCGGTGACTACGAATTTCCCCGATTCTAAAGCTTGTCTGAGACTCATGGTAGCTCCCCTCTGGATTGACGATTTTCGATTGAGGGTTGACTATTTTGAAGTTCAAAAAAAGAAGCTTTTGAGCCTGAAATATTCAATCGTCAACATTCAATCGACTTCTGTGGCTGCGACTTGTCGCAGATCTTCTCTGACCACCCTGCTCGGGTGAATGGGCCAGGCCTTGACTTTCGGCCTTTCCTTCAGATAGGACAATAGATTCAAGCGCTTCAGAGCATGGTATATCTCCTGCCACGCGCAAGGGAGGTCTTTGGAAACTTCACACTTTCCCTCTGATGCACCGCCGCAAGCCCCGTTCAAAAGCCCTTTGGCACAACGGGTCACCGGACAGATGCCCCCCGTTCTATCCAGTATGCAGTCACCGCAGGCCAGACATAACTCTTTCCAAACGCCGTGTTCTTCGGCCATACCTGTAAAGTTGGTGTTCAACGCCGGGAAGACACGCTGATCGGGAAACAATTTCGCCACCGTTTGCACCCCAGCTCCACAGGCCATGGAGAGAACCACATCATACTGACCTTTCAGCTTTTCCAAAACGGGCGTTACACTGTGTGGCTCACACTGCAATTCGGTCAAAGCCTCCACAGTTCCAACCGGCTTGCCTCGCTGTTTTCTGTCCATGCGGATCAGGGTTGAGAGAGTTTCAACCTCTCTAGCCCCTCCGGAAAAACAGACTGTCGTGCAGCCTCCGCATCCCAGAACAAGAATCCTTTGGAAATCCGCTGTCATTGCCAGGATCTCTTCCATTGGTTTTCTTTCCGCGACAATCATAGACACCTCACTCAGATTGGGTCTGCTTCAAAGGGCTTGGACCTAATTCCTTGATGGTTTCTGTCATTTCCCTGGCTATGTTCGCGAACTTGCTACCCTCGGCGGCCGACATGAAATAGACTTGTACCCGCTCGGGTTCCACATTGATTTCGCTCAATAGGTCTTTCACGTACTGGACCCTGTGTTTGGCCTTGTAGTTGCCGCTCATGAAGTGACACGTTCCTTCCAAACACCCGGCCACATATACGCCGTCTGCACCGCATTCCAAGGCCCTGAGGATATGGTTGACGCTGACCCTTCCCGTACACGGCACCTTAATAACCCTGATATTGGGCGGATACTGAATCCTTGAAGTCCCCGCCAGGTCAGCGGCGGCATAGCTACAGTAGTGGCAACTAAAGACAGCAATAAGAGGCTCAAAGTTGTTCATGGATTTCCGCTCCCGCTTTCCATCAAGCACACAATGCTTCGCAGGCCGCCAGGATCTGCTCGTCACTGACATACCTGAACTGGATCGCTTCAGCCGGACACTCCGCTACGCATATGCCACAACCCTGGCACTGCATCGGCTCAATTTCTGCTTTGCCCTCTTCGTTCATTTGTGGAACCTGATACGGACATACCTTGACACACGCAAAACACGAGGAGCAAAGTCTCGTATCAACGGTAGCGACCGTGCCCACCCGTTCGATCGTATCATGAGACAGGACAATAGAGGCCCGGGATGCAGCTCCCAGGGCCTGACCAATGGCCTCACGGACGCTGGCCGGATAATGGGCGTTGCCGCATAAATAGATCCCATTGGTGGCAAAATCCAGGGGACTGAGCTTTGCATGTGCCTCTAGAAAGAAATTGTGTTCATTGACCGGAACCTTCAGTATCTGTGCGACACCCTGCGCATCATCGTGAGGTACGATAGGCGTCGAAAGCACCACGAGATCTGCAGGCAGCGGGACCTCCTTACCCATGGCATGGTGGTAGATCTTGACTTTTCCGTCTTCAACCACGGGGAGGTTATCCAGGCTATATCTGATGAATCTGACGCCTGCCTCCTTGGCCTTCAGGAAGAGGGCTTCATTTTCCACGCCGTAGGCTTGAATATCTCGAAAGAGCACGAAGACCTTGGCATCTTTGACGATCTCTTTAATGTGGAGGCTGTTCTTGATAGCCACCATACAGCAGATGCGGGAACAGTAATTTCTCTCCGGAATGCGAGCTCCCACACACTGGATCATTACGACACTCTTGGCGTCGATCTTTCCATCTCTGAGCCTCAACTCCAGTTCGGACTGCGTGATCACCCGCTTGCCGTCATAGTTGTACAGACCGACGGGCTCCAGCGGTGCACCCCCTGTGGCTACAATAACGGCTCCGACTTTTTGGGTGTGAACCTCTTCTCCGGAGGAGAATCTCACGGAGTAGTTGCCGATATAACCGGTCACTTCTTCAAGGGTGGCCGAGGTGAAGCACTGAATGCGATTTTCTGCCTTGACCGCTGATATCTTTTCGGCGATCAATTCTGTGGCAGCCACGTCAGAGGGGGCCAGTTTGTGGAGGTCCCGCAACAGACCGCCCATTTCCGCTTCCTTCTCCAGAAGGATTACTTCGAGGTCCTCGTTGGCCAAGGCCAGCGCGGATGTCAGTCCGGAGATCCCGGCACCCAGAACCAATGCCCTGGGTTCAACGTTAGATCGAAAGGTTTCCAGGGATTCCAGAAATGCTGCCTTGGCCACCGCCATTCGGATAAGGTCCCGGGCCTTGGCCTGAGCAGCTTCTCCTGCTTGCCTGTGCACCCAGGAACAGTGTTCCCGAATATTGACCATTTCAAAGAAGTAGGGATCGATACCCGCTTCCTGGCAGGAGGCCCTGAAGATGGGTTCGTGCGTACGCGGGGTGCAGGCAGCCACCACCACACGATTCAGGTCATGCTCTCGTATGGCCTTCTTAATTTCAGTGATGCCTGTCTCAGCACACGTAAACAGATTCGGCTTCACTGCAACCACAGTGGGCAGGGTGCCTGCGTACTCACACAGGTCTTCAATGTCCAGAACGCCGGCAATATTAATGCCGCAATGACAAACAAAGACGCCTGTTCTCAGTTCATTGCCCACTTTATCTCTCCACGTAGTTTACCTTATGCTATCGGGTGCCCATTACGGTTTGGACCGCCATTGAAGCAGCCGCACTTGCCAGCGACACCGACGAAGGGATATCCATCGGCCCTTCAGCACAGCCGCACACAAAGATACCGTTAACGGACGTACTTACCGGCCTCTCGGGGGCAGTTTTCACGAACCCGCTATCGTCCAAATCAAAGCCTAACATCTGAGAAAGTGCTTCCATCCCCTTGCTGGGCACGCAGGCTGTTGCCAGCACGACCAGATCAAAGGGGAGCTGCTCCACTTTCCGCGTATCCATATCTTCACACCATATGACAGGCTTGTTATCACCACCTAAGCCGATCTCAGCCACACGCCCACGAACAAACCGGATGCCATACTCCGAAGCCCCCCTCAGACAATACTCATAAAACCCCTTCCCGTATGCCCGCATATCTGTGAAGAAGATTGTAGAGTTCAATTCCAATCCGTGTTCTGTGGCAACGACCGCCTCCTTAACCGAGTGCATGCAACCGTAACTGCAACAATGAGAGTTATACCTGAGGTCTCGAGACCCCACGCATTGGACGAAAGCGATGTCCCTGAGGTTTTCCAGGGATGGGGCCTTTTCTTTCAGGCCAGCCAGCCTCTCGGTGGACTCCGCTAGGGTATTTTTGACTTCATCCGTGGGTCCTTCCCCTTTTTCCTCAAGTTGCTTCAGCCGCCGCTCCGCGTTCTTGATCTGCTTTTCCAGTTGTTTGATCTCGGCTTTGATGTGCAGACCGGATGGACGCTCCAGGTGACCACCCGTGGGACCGCTTGCGTTGAGTAGACGTTCAAATTCCATGGCCGTAATGACATCAGGAATGGTCCCGTAGCCGTATGGCTTGATGTGTGACGGGTCGAACACATCGAAGCCGGTTGCCACGATAATCGCTCCGACTTTGAGCTCAAGAACAGTGTCCTTTTGTTCAAAATTGATCGCCTTGGCTTCGCAGATCTTGGCACAAACACCACATTTCTTGCCTTGAAAGATGCGGCAGACTCTGTCGTCAATCGTGTATATGGAAGGAACGCCCTGGGGGAAGTACTTGTAGATGGCGCTCCGTGTTCCCATGTTCATGTTGAATTGGTCGGGCACGTGCACCGGACACTTCTCGGCACACAGACCACAGGCCGTGCATTTGTCTTCATCAACGAAGCGAGCTTTCTTCCGTACCTTGACCGTGAAGTCGCCGGCCTGTCCGGTGACTTCTTCGACTTCGGCGTACGTGAGCAACTGCGTGTTTGGATGCCGCTCCACATCGAAGAGCTTTGGGCCCATAATACAGATGGAGCAATCGTTCGTCGGGAAGGTCTTGTCCAGTTGAGCCATTTTCCCGCCGATACTTGGCAGCCGTTCAACCAGATAGACAGTCGTACCCTGGCCGGCCAAGTCCAGGCTGGCCTGTATGCCGGCCACGCCGCCTCCAATGACAAGAACTTCTTTGCTCATATCCCAAGACCTCATAAAAACTTAGGAGCTACGCCCCAACTGGAAGATTGGAATGATGGAATACTGGAATGATGGGCCTGCATTATTCCATTCTTCCAACCTTCCATCATTCCATGTAGACTTCATTCTTTGTAGACAATTATACAACTGCAT
>JAQBAU010000050.1:0-2600 GCA_032126655.1 Desulfobacterales bacterium | reverse complement strand
GGTAACTGGTCTGCCATACCTGTGCAGCACGTTGCGGCCAGGCCCCATCCAGCAACTCAAGGCCATGTTGCAGGTCAAAGTAGATGTCGGTCAGATCATCCGCCAGACTGCCGGACATGTGTATCTCTTCCGGTGCCGCATCGAATTCCAGCCAATAACTGTCGCGCTCACCGAGCCGCCTGCGCAAGCGGCTATAGAGTGCAAAGCGGTCGTCAAGATCAACACCCGGGACTTCCGTTTCACCGGCATCGAATGCATTGAGCGAGGTCACGGCTGAATGCAATCGTGGCATCAAGACAAACAACGACCCCAGCCAGCGCTCCGCAGACTGATCAACGGGGTTTTCGATCAACTGACAGTATCCTTCTGCCACATCGACCATTTCTGACAATGTTTCTGTAAGTGTCGTCATGCTGGTACCTTGAATACCTCCTGCGTCAGGGAAACACCCCACCCTCTGCGTACCCCGCAGCAAACCGGGACTGTAAATTACAGTGTAGCCAAAAATACAGGGTTTGCGATTCAGACTTCCACCATTTCAAAATCTTCCTTCGCCGCGCCACATTCCGGGCACACCCAGTTATCCGGGATATCGGCCCAGCGGGTTCCGGGGGCAAAGCCCTCTTCCGGCAGGCCGGCTGCTTCGTTATAGACAAAACCACACACCACACACATGTATTCCTTCAAATCGCTCATCCAGGGAACCCCTTCAAAAAATATCCAGCCGAAGCGTAATCGCTCGCGGAGAAATAGTGAAGCGCAGAAATCCCCTCCAGGACGGGTAAAGCACAGAAATCCCTGTAGGACGGGTAAAGCGCAGCGTACCCGTCAGAACGGAGCATTACGCTTGAAGGGTACAGTCGTTCTCCCACATCCATGTGCTCCGCAACACTCGGACTGAAGTGGTCTAATTAAACCGGACACCCCGAAAAGAGTAATAATACTTGATACGAGGTGAGAAATGACTAAGAAGATCAGAAAGAACTATTCAGAAGAATTTAAACGAGAAGCCGTTCGGCTGGTCACAGATGGGGATTACAAGGCGGCAGAAGCAGCCCGGAGTCTGGACATCAATGCCAACATGCTGCGGCGATGGATTCAGGAGGCCAGAGATGAGTCTGATTCGGTCTTCCCCGGCAAAGGGAATCTGAGTCCGGAACAGGCAGAGATCCGCGGGCTGCGGGAGGAAAACAAACGGCTGCGGCAGGAAAAAGAAATCTTAAAAAAAGCGACGGCCTTCTTCGCCAGGGAAGGGAACTAAGATATCGGTTCGTTCTGGTGGAGAAGGCGAATTATCCAGTGACGTTATTGTGCCAGGTACTGGAAGTCAGCCGCAGTGGTTTCTATGATTTTATGAAGCGACTGCAACGGCCTATTGATACACGGGAGCAGCGATTGATCGTCAAGGTCCGGGCGATCCACAAGGCAAATGATGAAGCCTACGGTAGCCGTCGGATGTCGGAGGAATTGAGGGCTGACGATGAGGACGTGGGGCGGTGTCAGGCGGGAACACTGATGAAGAAGGCCAATGTTGAAGTCAAGCAGAAAAAGCGCTTCAGAGTGACGACAGACAGCAAGCACACCTACCCTGTTGCGCCAAACCTGCTGGATCGTCAGTTTGATATTGAGGCGCCCAATACGGTCTGGGGGGTTGACATCACCTACTTGTGGACCGATGAAGGCTGGCTGTATCTTGCGGTGGTCATTGATCTATTCTCGCGTCGAGTGGTGGGCTGGTCATTGTCCAGCCGCATGAAGGTCGACCTGGTGCGCGACGCCCTGCTGATGGCTATCTGGCGTCGCAAACCGGGCCGGGGGCTGATGCATCACTCGGACCGAGGCAGCCAGTATGCCTGCCATGAGTATCAGGATATCCTGCAAGAGTATGGCATGATTGCGAGTATGAGCCGCAAAGGCAACTGTTGGGATAATGCTGTAATCGAGAGGTTCTTCCACAGTCTGAAAGGCGAACGCACCAACCATCGTCGCTACTTGACTCGGGAAGCTGCAAGACAAGATGTGATCAACTACATCGAGATGTTTTACAACAGCCGGCGCTTACATTCGTACCTTGGCTATGTGAGTCCGATTGAATATGAAAAATCAGCCAAGGTTGCTTAACTGGGTGTCCGTTTTTACTTGACCACTACAACCGTTAGCTGTCACTAAAACCACGAGGGGAGAAATCACATGCAACAAAATGAAAAGCTCAAGTACTTGAAAGTAGCTCTTATAGTGTTTGGCATCATTTTCATCGCGGGAATCTATGTGATGATGATGTGGGTGTGGCCGTCGGGTTGGGGATGGACGCCACGGCAACCCGAATACGAGCAGATGATTATGGGTGTTTACGCTACCCTGGGAGTGTTTTTGATTCGGGCTGCGAAAGACCCTTTGGCTAATGCAAGCCTAATATGGTTCACAATTTGGTCGAGTATTGTTCACGGTGGAATAATGCTGGTTCAAGCTATCGTCGATGAGACTGAACGTGCAAACCTGCTGGGCGATATTCCAGCATTATTACTGGTGGCAGCTGTCTTGTGGTATCTCATGCCCAAGAAAGCCGATGCTTAGTAAAAGCAACTGCTAACAATACACTT
>JAQBAU010000049.1:0-16181 GCA_032126655.1 Desulfobacterales bacterium | reverse complement strand
ATCCCAGGAGCTCCAACGGATACCATCGATGTGAGTATCCTGGAAGACAGCGTCCACCTAACAGCGCCAGCAAGGGACGTCGAGTATGTTGCAGCACTGGCTTTAGGTTGGACGGTGAAACCTGACAAAGCCGAAGCGACCTACGAGCACGGGCTGCTTCGAATCGAGGTTCCCTTCAAAGATCCGATGGAAGATGCTGTGAGGGTCGTCATCAAAAAAGGCAGCGACAAAACCAAGACCAAGAAAATCGAAGCCTGATGACCCATTAACTTGAGAGAGTCTCTTCTCGTCCTACCACGGATGATGCCCGATGAATCGGGCCGGACACTTCCGCTGCAGGTGCCACCCGGGTTCGAGGGGTGCGTAGCGTCCCAACGAAGGACTACGTCCTTTTCCACCAATGCTGATCACCTCGCCCCTGCCACCCGTCTAACAGATCGCTGAAGCCGACCGGTGCTAATCGCAACCACGGCCACATTGACGATTTTGTCATAGCACCCTCAGAGCCGACGCCGTGGTCTCCGACTCAAGCTCTGGTATAACATCGGCACCCTCGCCTTTCTCTCGACGCCTGAGGATGACGGCTTAAAAGGTTGAGCTATCAGCAGTCGTTCTGATCGCATTACTGGAAAGTCAAGATGTCAAGAAAAGGTCGTGCGTGTTCTATGCGGACAATCTGTTAGGATAATCGTCCTGCAGGACTCTGCCTGCCAAATCCCTTTCATTGACGATTTCACGCCTTATCTTTGACTATTTCCTCCACTAACCGGCAGACTGCCAGACAAGCTGAGACCCTCTCCCATTCTTGCTCGTTTTTGGTCGGGTTATCCCGTGGCTTTCTTCATGGCACTGACCTTGCTTTCCTAACTTTGGAGTTGACTTTGCTGAGTAACATGGCATAGAAAGCTACGGCGCAACATGAGCCCCCTTTTTTCTGTTGATAATGCCTTTGAAGATTATAGACAAGTCCGCTTCCCAAGGGCTTCTGGTTTCGTGCCTGCCATGATGACTAACGAGAAGAAAGAGTCGTATAAGAAGCTGCTCCGTCAAAGATTAGTCGAGGTTTTGGCAGCAACGAACGGGATTGCCGCTGATATGACCGCCTCGAGAGATCAGTCTGCTGATCCAATTGACCGGGCATCTACAGAGTCTCAAACAAGTCTTGCCTTCCGGATTAGAGAAAGGGAACGTGTCCTGATAAGGAAAATCGAGTATGCTTTAAGCAAGCTTGAAGATGGGACTTTTGGTATCTGTGAGGAATGCGGCGAGGAGATTTCCGAAAGGAGATTACAGGCTCGCCCTGTAGCCAGCTTGTGCATTAAATGTAAGGAAAAGCAGGAAACGGTTGAGACAATCAGGGAATCGGGAGGAAGGGGAGACAGACTTGACTGAGTTTAGTGCCTTAGAGGTTACAGTCTTTCACAATGACGTTGAGCGGGCCATGAGAGTGCTGAAGAAGAAGTTGCAGGATGATGGCCTTTTCCGACAACTAAAAGCGAAGCGAAGCTACGAAAAACCCAGTGAATGCCGCCGTCGCAAACGTCGTGAGAGTGAAAGGAAGCGAAGAATAGACCGGTTGAAAAGCTCAAGGCACTCCAGGGACTAGTTCTATTATTCTAATGTTCTGAGCTCGGCTGTTATGCCGGGTCTGCTCTTTTTGTTAGATTCTTCACACAATTCTGACAAAGTTTATAGGAGGAGAAATGAAAAAGGAAGACTTAGCAAGGCTTGTTTCAGATGAGGCAGGTATTACCCAAAAAACTGCCGGTCAAACGGTTGATGCTGTCATTGAGGGTATTTCGTCTTCTTTGGAGAAGGGCGATTCTGTTTCGCTCTTAGGTTTCGGGAGCTTCAAGGTTGTTGAAAGATCGGCACGGGAAGGTCGCAACCCAAGGACAGGAGAAAAAATTCAGATTCCGGCCTCCAAGAGTGTCAAGTTCACTCCCGGGAAACCACTCAAGCAGCGGGTCCAATGAATAAAAAGCCAGCGCCCAAGAGCATATTCGGGTAGCCGGTGGCATTATAGAGAGCCTGGCTGGGAATCTATTGTTTGGAGGTCATCTGCGGGCTTGCACATGCCAAATCTCCTAAGTCTGTGAAGCTCGGGGTGGTAATTCCGGCAAGCAATCAAGAATTGGCTGGCTTTTAAGAACAGGAAAACGGGGCGGCTCCGTTGTTTGGAATCATGAAAACAAATCGGTGCCTCCCCGTCTTCTGCTAAGGGGCAGTTTAAGGGGCTATTTCTTTTTCTTGGTGGTGGTCTTCTTTGCTGTTGTTTTCTTTGTTGCTGTGGTCTTCTTGGCAGCTGTTTTCTTTGTTGCTGTTGCTTTCTTTGCTGCTGTTGCTTTCTTTGTTACGGTGGTCTTCTTCGCAGCTGTTGTTTTCTTTTTTGCTGTGGTCTTCTTTGCAGCTGTTTTCTTTGTTGCTGGTGCCATGGCATCCTCCCTTAAAGACTGTTGGTTTGTTCAAAACACTGTCTTGCCCCCTAGTGGACAGAACAAAAGTCTCGGCCAGTGAAATAAGTTATTTTGCCATTTACGTCTCAATATACAATCTGTCAAGCTTTTTTGCTGATCATCTTTACTCTAATATCCGTCACACGCTATTGCATGGCCGGATCAATCCCCAAGCGTCATCGTCTTGAGGTGCCTTTTTCTTTGACAGTTAGGTCCGTTCTTGCCGTCTCTTGTATATAAGAAAGGGAATCCTATTCCCTTCCTATCGGTTGGTTGTCAGAACGAATACAACCTGTCACACAGCCTGTTTTGGCCAATATAGGATGAAAGAAAAGAAGGGTGATGGTCAAGGAGGAACGGACTCAATTCAATTGTATTGATAGATCTGGACTTCACCGGAAGAAGCCGACGCAAGATTCATGATTACAACAATCTCAAGAATGGCCAGATTCAAGATTTCTGCATTCTTCTAGAGCGGTCCACCCATGACATTCGTCGATAGGGCTTGTCAGATGGAATTTAGGTGGTTGTATATGGGAAATTCTATGGGGTGGAAAGACACTCGGCAAAAACCTTGCCGCCCTCGACTCTGGTGATTCGGGTTTGAACGAGGCGGTTCATCCATTCATCGTCTCCTTCGACAAGGACCCGGATATAGTTCCTGGTTAGACCCTTGAGGCACCCCGTGACCCTGTCGCGTTTTCCTTCGATGAGCACCTCGTAGGTCGAACCAACCGCCTGCTGGTAAAACTCCCTGCGTTTGGCTTGTCCAATGGCCCGCACATGTTCACACCTCTTTTTGATTTCCTCTGGCGGGGCCGTGTCCGGAAGAGATGCAGCAGCGGTTTGTTCTAGCCTGGAAAACGGAAAAACGTGAAGATATGCAATGGGAAGTCCTTCGACTATATTGCATGTCTTCTTAAAGGCCCCTTGTGTCTCCCCTGGAAAGCCCACGAGTACATCAACGCCTATTGCCACGTCAGGCATAAGGCCAACGATGTGGTGAATCAGGTCCTTGTAATACGCTGATGAATACGGGCGGTTCATGGCCTTGAGCACATCGTCGTCTCCGCTTTGCAGGGGAATGTGAAGGTGCGGACACACATGCTCAGAGGCTGCAATCAACTTGACGAGATCTTCTGATAACTCGGCCGGTTCAATAGAACTGAGACGAAGGCGCTCTATGCCGGTGGGACCGTCGATGGTTTGAATCAAGTCAAGGAGCGAGGTGGGCGGCTCAAGGTCCGCGCCGTAGCGGCCCAGATTGATCCCGCAAAGAACAGCCTCTTCATACCCATTTTCCTTAAGGCTCGTAACTCTCTTTTTGATGACTCCTGGTGTCAGAGATCGGCTCCTCCCACGTGCATGGGGGATGATGCAGTAGGAACAGAACGCATCACAACCGTCCTGGATTTTGAGAAACGGTCGGGTTCGGTTCCCAAACTTCGTGAGGGGCATGTCCTGAAAGAGGCAGGGTGTCGATAGATCCTTTACCAGGGTCGTAACGGGCCCTCGCTCCGTGTAGCCGCTGATAAGCTGGACAATCTCGTCTTTGCAGGCATTGCCAATAACGTAGTGGACGTCTTCCATGGCACTGAAGACTTTCGGAGAGGTCTGCGCATAGCAGCCTGTAACTACGGTCAGGGCCTCCGGGTTGTCTCGGATGGCCTTTCTTGCAGCCTGCCTGGACTGCATAGCGGCTTTTTGAGTGACTGTACACGTGTTGATAATGCAGAGGTCTGCTGCGGTTCCTTTCTCCGTCGTATTCCACCCTTTGCTTACAAGCTGCTCAGCAATCGCCTCAGATTCGTAGCGATTGACCTTGCACCCCAGGGTAGTGATGGTAAAAAGCTTCATTCGATCCATCCGCCGCCAAGTACGCGTTCTCCCTCATAGAAGACAGCTGCCTGACCAGGCGTAATGGCGTACTGGGGTTCGGAGAAATGAACCGTGGCCGAGTTGCCATCAAGGGGCGTCAGGATGGAATCCGCCTCTTGATGGCGATAACGGATGCGGGCTTTGATTGATATGGGTTTGTCCGGAGATTCGGCCCCAATCCAGTTGATCTGTGTCACAAGGCACTCTGTGGCTGCTAATTCAGATTTGGAGCCGATCACCAACCGGTTCTCTTCCTGGTCGAGACGAAGTACATAGTAAGGAGCTGGCCCCGGTATGCTAATCCCCTTACGCTGTCCTATGGTGAAGGCATGTAGACCATTGTGACGTCCTAAAACATCGCCCTTCGTATTCACGATTAGTCCGGGCTTGTTGGGAAGTGCTGCATATTTGGAAAGAAACTCCTTGTAGTTAGGCTCACCAACAAAACACAATTCCTGGCTCTCCTCTTCGCGGAAGGATGTGAGACCGAACAACTCTGCCATCTCCCTGACTTGCTTCTTTGTGTAGGTACCCAGTGGAAACACCGCCTGACCCAACTGTTTCTGAGCCAGTCGAGCCAGAAAGTAGGACTGGTCTTTTTCCTGATCTGCACCTTTTATTAGATAGAACCGCCCGTTCTTTTCACGGCGTATTCTGGCGTAATGGCCTGTCGCCAGGACTGAGGCACCGCGTGCCTTTGCCTCCTCCACCATGAAGCCGAACTTGATGCGTTGATTGCAGACCACACACGGGTTGGGCGTTTGTCCGGACCGGTAGGCATCAACAAAGTAGCGAACAACCTCGTTTTCGAAGGCCTCAGAGCAATCGACGACTTCAAGGGGAATGTCAATCTGCTCTGCAACCCTTTTAGCCCAGGAATCCGGAGAAGACAGCTGATCGGATGAATCGGTGCCGCTAGGGGAAGATTCATACCCAGTTCGGAAATGCAATGCGATGACTTGATGGTTTTCCTTCTTAAGGAGGGCAGCGGCAACAGCGGAATCAATCCCGCCGCTCAGGGCAACGGCAACATGCTTTTCCATTGTAGTCATTCGGCGTGGGGAGAAGGGAAGGGTTACACAACCACTTCATTCAAGAATTGCGTTTCCAATGGTGCGAACTTCCATGGCCCTTGGGGGACAGGCAGGAACGCAGAGGCCGCATACGCTGCATTTTTTCTGCTTGAACTCGACGCTCATCTCAGGCCGTTTGACGGATAGGGCCCCGGTGGGGCAGACAGCCGTACAGGCTCCGCAGTGCGTGCATTTCTCTGTGTTGCGCTTGATGTCTTGATCGGCTGCACGCACCAGCACCCCCTGGCCTTTCAGATATCGAACCCCTTTATTATAGTCCTGCCTAGACCCGGACAGTTCCATGACCATGACGCCCTCTTTGCGGGGGAGTATGGTCGCTTTAAGGATATTGAAAGTGAGGTTGAATTCACTGGCAAGGAAACAGACGATAGGTTTTTCCACTTCTGATCTTGGGAAGCGAAGTTTGAGCATTCTGGAATACATGTTGGCACCTCTACCTATTATTCTACTATATGATAGTTGTTTGGCACGAACCCATCACACGAGTGTTTTAAAGCAAAGCAAAGAATGTTTGTCAACAAACTGTTTCTTGGAATTCCGCAATGGTGCTTCTATGGGTAGACTGTTTTTGGCCAGAACACAGAAATCACTCATGCAGCGATTGTCTGTAGACGTGGAACATTCGCTGTAGGGCAGTAAAATTGGCCATGAAGGCAACAATAACAAGGCCGACAAGGAGTTGTTCGGTAATCAGTGCAAGGGTCAACACGATGAAGCGTTCCAGGCGGGTAAAAATACCCACCCTGCATGAGATACCCAACCCCCCGGCTCTGGCTCGAGCATAACTGACCATGATGGAGCCAACCATGGCCAGGAAGGAAAGCAGGACAATGACAGAGCGGTCGTGAAATGTAGCCCACCAAAGTATCCCAAAAAGCACTGCCGCTTCTGCATAACGGTCGATGAATGAATCAAGGAAGGCCCCGAAGCGTGACTCAAGGCCTGCGGTCCGGGCCAGGGCGCCGTCAAGCGCGTCAAACGGACCGGAAAGCAGAAAGAGCCATCCCCCGTATGAAATATAACCAGCGGCTATTACGGCGCCAGCCGCCGAAGCCGCAAAGAGACCGATCATCGACAGGAGGTTGGGTTGTATTCCCAATCGTGCCAGAAGACGAGAGACCGGGTCGAGGATTACATCGGCCCAAGTCTTCACCCAACCCGTGAGAGTCCAGTATTCGCGGTTTTTCCTCGAGGACTGTTGTTCTTCACGAGCATTTTCGCCTTTGATTAATTTCAATGCTCTCGCGCTCCAATTCTGACGAGATCTGGGAAATCTATATGTGAGGGGTTCCCTCTATCACGAGGGTGGAACAATATCAAGGTCAAAGGAGGATTACGGTGACTTGAGACGGGACAGCAGTAACAGGCACTCACAAGAGTGCAAGAATCTCTTCAGCCCACCCCTCCGGGCCGGCTTTGCCTGAATAGACGGGGTCGAGTTCCTGAATGCGCTGCCATTCTCCTGTCTTTTTCCGGATGACTATTGGCACATCCACATGCCGGAGCATGGGAATATCATTGTCACTGTCTCCCAGACCGACAGTCCGGATCGTCCGATCGGTGTATGTCTCTGAGTAGATCTGGCTGAGAATCCTGACGGCCCTTCCCTTATCATTTTGCCCTATCAAGTGGTAGAACCGGCCTCCACGGGTGGTCCTGAGCCCCCTCTCTTTCAAGAGGCCTGCAAGACGTTCGAGCTGGTCCGGCGTGTCAGAGAATATAAAGGGTTCCGAATACTCACGTTTTGCAGCCAACCTGGCCTCTTCAAGGGGAAGTCCGCTATGAGTGGCGATTTCTTCAACCGTCATTTCCGAAAATCCCTTCATGCGAAAACCTTCCCTCTGCCGGATATCTTCCCAAATGGTGCACAAATCAGCGTATGGCACTCCCAGCTCCACGACGTCATAAGGGCCTTTTTGCACAAAATCCGTATCTGTCAAATCCAAGGCATGATGGGGGATAAGAATAGCGCCACCGTTTTCCGTGATGAACGGGGTGTTAAGACCCATACGGCTACGATAGACTTCTATTTCAGCCCGTGTTTTGCTGCTACAAATAATGACAGGGATGGCGCGCGATCTGAGTTGGTCCAGGGCGGGACGGGCAGCCTCGAAGTCATAAGTATCATGATCAATAAGCGATCCGTCCAAATCTGTGAAAACGAGCATTTTTTTCATAACAAGCCTTGAGACATGCCTTTTTATTTGAGGAGGTTACATGGACCGTTGTCCCGTGTCAAGTTGACGCCGCCTATCACATGTAGTATACGTCACACTGCGTCCGGGGGCAGTTTTTTCTATCTTGTTGTCCCTGTCTTATTTGTATCGAATCGAAATCAAAAGGGATGCTGTAATGCACATTGAGGAGAACCCAAGCGACATACAAGCGGCGGATCTGGTTGTCGGAATTCCATCGTACAAGGAGGCAGAGCTGATTTCGTACCCCACTCAGATGGCAAGCGAGGGACTTGTCAAGTATTTTGGGGACAAGAACAGTGTCATTATCAACTGTGACAATGATTCCCCGGACGGCACCCGCGACGCATTCATGAGCACGCCAACCGAAGTTCCCAAGATATACCTGTCCACACCGCCAAGCACGAGAGGAAAAGGGAATAACTTCAAGAACCTTTTCAGGAAGAGTTGTGAGCTTGGCGCAGGGGCGATTGTTGTCGTGGATGCCGACCTCAAGAGCATAACGCCCCGCTGGATCAAGAACTTGGGGGAACCGCTTTTTGAAGACTTCGGATTTGTAGCACCTCTTTACGTTCGGCACAAATACGATGGGACCATCACGAATAACATTGCCTACCCAATGACACGGTCCATTTACGGTCGCAGAGTCCGTCAACCCATCGGCGGGGACTTTGGTTTTTCCGGGGAACTGGCGGAGATTTACTTGAAACACAGTGACTGGCCGCCGGCTGTGTCCGAATTTGGCATTGACATCTGGATGACTACCCTGGCCATGTGTCACGGCATACCCATTTGCCAGTCTTTCATGGGAAGGCCCAAGGTCCATAAGCCAAAAGACCCGGGGGAGTCCCTGGGCCCGATGTTTTCACAAGTCGTTGGGACTATCTTTGAGATTATGAGGCAGAAGGTTGAATTCTGGAAAGAGGTAAAGTGGAGTAAGCCCACAGCCATTTTTGGCTTTGGACTCGGGGAGATGGAGATGCCTCCGGCGGTCAATGTAAACCTGGAGAGACTCTATGACAAGTTCCAGATAGGCTTCAAAGAATATGATGCTTTTTGGAAGGAAATCCTTTCTGCGGATATGGAGAATAAGCTTTCTGAAATCAAGAGAATGGACCTATCGAATTTTGAATTTCCGGCTCATCTTTGGGCAATGATACTGGCTGAGTTTGCGGTCGCCTACAAGGATGGTGTTTATGAGAGAGAAAGGATCATGGAGAGCCTTATCCCGCTCTATTTCGGCCGCACATGTTCTTCTGTGATTCAACTCGAGCCCATGAACATTCAGCAAGCTGAGGAAGTTATAGAAGAGCAGTGTATCGTTTTCGAACGGAGCAAGCCTTATCTGCTCAAGAAATGGTTTGACACCGAATAAAGCACCGCGCCTATAGGCAGCAAATGGAGGGCTTTCATGAAGAAGATTCTTATCGTTGACGACGAAGAGGTCATCCGCATGCTCTATGGTGAGGAACTGGAGGACGAAGGGTATGACGTGATTACCACGGGGAGCGGTCACGGCCTCGTGGGACTGATTGGGCGGGAAGAACCGGACCTAATTATCTTAGATATCAAGATGGCCGAACACGACGGCTTGGACCTGTTGCAAGAGGTCCGAAAGGAATTCTATAATATACCCGTTATCCTCTGTTCAGCTTATTCTTCCTACAAAGGTGACCTCAAGTCGATCGCGGCCGATTACTATGTGGTGAAAAGCGCAGATCTATCCGAACTGAAACAGAAGATAAAGATGGCACTAGAGGGGCACATCCCCTTCAACCCTGGCGAGGAGTGAACGTGGGCATGGAGGTCCACGATGCTGCCCTGCTGGGTGTCATTCAGGGGTTGACCGAGTTCTTGCCTGTAAGCAGCTCCGGTCATCTGGTGCTCTTTCAAAACCTGTTTGGGTTAACTGAACCAGAAATCTACTTTGACATCTCTGTTCATGTCGGTACCTTGGCAGCCATTTGTGTGTTCTTCTACAAAGATCTCAAGGGGATTGCTGCTGCGCTTTTTTCGACTTCTACCTGGAATGCCAGGAAAGGTGGCTTTAGCGAAAGCTTTGCCCAGAAACCCGAGATAAGGTTGTTTTTGCTTATCCTGGCGGGAACAGTGCCCACCGCGTTTATAGGACTGCTCCTGCGTCCTATCGCTCCCAAGATCTTTTCATCCGTTCAACTCGTGGGGATCATGCTTTTTGTAACCGGCCTGTTGCTCTGGTTGACCAGGCGGTTGAAAAAGGGGGGACGCCATGTGGGCCAGATCACTGTTTGGGATGCCCTGTGTATAGGCATCATCCAGGGACTGGCCATCTTTCCGGGAATCTCTCGTTCCGGAGCCACCATTGCTGTTGGACTATTCAGAGGTTTGGACCGAGAGACCGCTGCCAGATATTCCTTCCTTTTATCGATCCCGGCCATCCTGGGGGCTATGGTCCTGGAACTGGGTCAGACTCCGGCTTCAGATTTTCCCCCCGCCAGAGTGGTACTCCTTGGCGCCTTCATTGCTGCGGCCGTAGGTTATGTGGCCCTAACGATTCTGATACACCTGGTGAAGAAAGGGGATCTTCATTACTTTGCTCCTTACTGCTGGGTAGTGGGATTGGTGACTATTGTCAGCTCTCTTTGAGATTTGGCAGGAATGGTGAATTGGAGACTGAACCAGAGGTGACAGAAAAAGAATAACCATTTGCGGTAACGAATTGGGAGGCGTCGTGAATTTCGAGATCTTCAGGGAATATGACATTAGAGGCATTGTGGACAAGGACTTGACTGACCAGGATGTCGTTATGATTGGCAAGGCGTTTGGCACCTACCTGCAGAGCAAAAACCAGTCCAAAATCACTGTCGGTCGAGACTGTCGTCTGCACTCCGAGAATTACCAACGCCTCTTGATTGAGGGTCTCCTGGCCACGGGCTGCGATGTGGTCAACATAGGGGTATGCCCTACGCCCGTTTTTTACTTCTCGATCAGACACCTGAAAAAGGAAGGTGGTGCCATGGTCACAGCGAGCCATAACCCTCCGGAATACAATGGGTTCAAGCTGTGCAGCGGGTATGACACGCTTTTTGGCGAGCAGATACAGCAGGTTAGACAAATCATTGAAAATCGGTCTTTTGCTGAGGGACGCGGAAATACGGAGACTGCTGATGTAATCCCCACGTACCAGCGTTTTGTAGAGGAGAATGTGACGGTAGTAAGGCCTCTCCGGGTGGCCATTGATGCCGGGAACGGGCCGACTGGTGTAGTGGCAGCACCCATCATACGGAACCTGGGGTGCGAGGTTTTTGAGCTTTATTGTGAGATGGACGGAAATTTTCCCAATCACGAACCTGATCCCACGGTGGAAAAGAACATGCTGGATCTGATCGAACTGGTGCGGGACGAGGGACTTGATGTTGGGATCGGCTATGACGGAGACGGAGATCGTATCGGTGTGATTGACGAAAAGGGCCATATCATCTGGGGCGACCAATTGATGATCATCTATGCGAGGGACATCCTATCCCGAAAACCCGGTGCCACCTTCATTGCAGAAGTCAAGTGTTCTCAGACCTTATACAATGACATAGAAAAACGGGGTGGTCATGCACTGATGTGGAAGACGGGACACTCCCTTATCAAGCAGAAGATGAAGGAGGTGGAGGCCGAACTCGCGGGGGAGATGAGCGGTCACATGTTCTTTGCTGACCGGTATTTTGGGTACGATGATGCGGTCTACGCCTCGTGCCGTTTGCTGGAGATCCTGGCAGCAACAGGGAAGACTATCACAGAGTTGTTGAGTGACGTCCCCAAGACCTATAATACCCCTGAGATTCGGGTGCCCTGTCCGGATGACAAGAAGTTTCAGGTTGTGAAAGAAGTCACCGAGCACTTCCGCCGGCAACAGGACATTATTGATATAGACGGGGTACGTGTTCTTTTCGAAGATGGTTGGGGCCTGGTTCGGGCTTCCAATACGCAGCCGGTATTGGTTCTTCGGTTTGAGGCACTTTCACAGGAGAGGCTTTCTGAAATCCGATCCCTGGTGGAATCGGTTGTGCATAGAATCCAGGATAAGCACTGAACCTGTCTTGGAGAGATTTCTCTTGACTTTTCAACGTGTTAGTTTTTAATAGAATAACGATATAACCATAATGCAACCATGACGTCTCGGGGGGAGAACTCATGAACAAGTCAGGCCTCATCGATGCTTTACAGAAGGAAGCGGGCATTAGCAAGGCAAAGGCCGAGCAGGTCATCAACATCTTCTTTAATTCCATTTCTGATGCCCTTGCCAGGGGTGAGAGAGTGGAGATGCGCGGTTTTTGCAGTGTCTTTGTAAAGGACTACAAAGGCTACGTTGGCCGAAACCCAAAGACCGGTGCCCCGGTTCACATACCGTCTAAGAGACTTCCTTTCTTTAAGTGCGGTAAAGAGTTGAAAGAACGGGTAGACCGCTGAAAGTCTCTTGCGACGCACAAAGACAGGAGAAGGTTCCATGAAAAGAAAGCCCAAGGCCTTTATACTTGAACCTTTTATTGAGTTCATGAGTGATCGCATTACGGTCCCGACGAGAAAAGAGATTGATCGACTGATCAAGAAGACTGAGCAATCTCTTTCGTCCCTGAAAGTCCCGACAAAGGGGGAGTTTGACAAGTTGGCAAAGCGGGTAGAGGCTTTGGAAAAAGCTCTGAAGGCCAAGAAGCGGGCAAAGAAGGTCACAAAGCCTGCAAGAACGGGAAAGAAGGCTGCCGCGAAGAAAGAGGGAGTCGCTAAGGGCAAACGTCAGGTGACAAATTCAGAGAAGGTCCTGCGGGTTATCAAAAGAAACCCGGCTGGTGTGGATGTGGCGACACTGAAGGCACGCACGGGTTTAGAGGACAAGAAGATTCGAGATATTGTCTTTCGGTTGAGCAAGCAAGGTAAGATCAAGAGGGCCGGTCGCGGGGTGTACACTGCGACCTAGAGAATAGCAAAACTCCGCCTCAAAGCCGACCAGTTTCCTGAAAGGGGCCGATACTGGATTCTGGATGCTCGATGCTGGGAATACTTAAAGAAATGATTCGTTGACCATCCAGTATCCAGAAACCAGTATCCAGCATCAGCCTGTCACTTGGCGTTGAGCATCGCCCAAGAACTTGACACAAACCTTGAGAAGGCCCTCCTAATAAAGTTCCCCTAAAAGTGGCGAGAAGCATGTTCTGTTCCCTCAAGCAGACGTTTAATGTTGTCTGAGTGACGAACGAATATCATCATCGCCATGGTCAACGCACACACTGTTACGGGAACCGAGCCCGTGGTAAGCCACACGGCCAAGGGGAGAATGGCTGCCGCAGAAAGTGAACCCACCGAAGAGTATCCCCACCAGCACAGCATCAAGACATAGACCAGCAGGCAGACCAGGAACGTCAGTGGCGAGATCACGAGAAAGCAACCAGCAGCAGTGGCTACCCCTTTTCCTCCCTTGAATCTCAAGAACACGGGGAAGAGGTGACCGGCAAACGCTGAAAGGGCTACCAGGCAGATAAGAACTTCTCCACTCCAGCCCGAAGTTCCTATCCAGAGGGTTCCTGCCAGTACAGGGATCGCACCTTTGAGGAGATCTCCGCCAAGGGTGATGAGCCCGAGCGTTTTTCCAGTCAGCCGAAATACGTTGAAGGCCCCGATATTTCCGCTGCCGGCGGCCCTGATGTCCACATCACTGAAAATACGTGTCAGGATCAGACCCCATGGCACAGAGCCTATAAGATATGATAGGGGGACTAGAAGGACGGCCTTAAAGATCATGCTGGGGATGCTAATCCTCACCAAGGGCGGTGCTGTCTATCTCTTCTTGACACAGGGCAATGTACTTGAGGGCCTTGTGGTGAACTCCTATATCCGGGTAGGACGTAACTACCGATTTGAACCGTTCCAGAGCAGCCTTATAGTGTTTCGACTTGTAGTAGAACATGCCGACGTAGAAGTCATGTTCAGCCAAATTCTTATTACAGATTCTTATGTGTTCCTCAGCCTTCGTGGCATAGGGACTGGCAGGATGGGTTCGGACAAGCCTTTCAAAGGCCTTGAGAGCTTCATGCGCCATGGTTTGGTCTCGGTCAATAGTCTCGATCCGATCAAAATAGCAGCGACCTATCTGATACACGACGTATGGTGTAGCTTCATTCTTGGGATGAAGATTTTCGAATGACTCATAGGCGACAATCGCTTCCTCGTATTCCTTGCGGTAGTAATGAGCATCTCCAAGCTTGAGTTCGGCCAAGATGGCATACTGGCTAAAAGGATACCAGTCCCTCAGATTCTGAAAAGACTCGATTGCGTCTTCGTAGTCTCTGTCCTTGTAATCCTCCATTCCCTTCTCTGCAAGCTCCCGGGCCGTCTCCCGCTCTTTGACCTTCCTGAACCAAGAACAACCCGACACCTGCATTGCTATCAAGAGCATGATGGCAAAACAGAGGCCTTTTCTCAGATCCGCAAAATAATACGTTACATGTTCGGACATTGGTCTATCTCCCAAATGGCTATTCATTGGTGAGCTTCTTTACGTATTCTGCCGCCTCCATCCCTGCCACACATCCTTCGCCAACTGCCTTTGCTATTTGCCACGGCAGCCCAGTGATATCTCCGGCTGCATAGAGACCGGGGAGGTTGGTCTCCTGTTTCTTGTTGGTTTCAATAAAGCTGAAGGTCTCTGCATCAAAGGCCACCCCGAGGTTGGCGGCAAGTTCCAGGGCACCCTTTGCCCCAAGCTCAACAAATACCCCATCGACTTTGAGGGTCTCTTTGTTTTTCAACAACACCCCCGCTAGCTCCTTCTCTCCAAGGACCTCCTTGACCCAGGTGTCTTGGATGACCTTAACTTCGCTCTCTTTAAGTCGTTCGTGGAGCGCGTCGGTAACCATGAGCTTGCGGCAAATCAGAGTTACGGTCTTGGCATATGACAACAGGGTCAGGGCACCGGTTACAGCAGCACTTTCGTTGCCCACGACAGCCACATCCATTCCTTTGAAGAAGTTGGCATCGCAGTCCACGCAATAGCTTACACCCCGACCAACAAGTCTCTTCTCTCCTTTGACGCGCAACTCCTTTCGGGTAATCCCCATCGAGAGGATAAGCGCATGCGAGGTAAAGGACTTGCCACTTTCTGTAAGCAGATCAAAAACTTGATCTTCGTTTTTTGTTTCGATGATATCCTCGTCCACGAAGACTGCGCCGAAACTTTCAGCCTGAGCCCTGCCAGCCTCAAGCATCTGCTTTCCTTTTACAGGTTTGTCATAGCAGCAGAAGTTGGCTACATGGGCCTTGTAGAGACCGCTTTTGCGAGATTTTCCAAAGACCACAACCTTTGCCTTCTTGCCGGCAGCGTGGATCGCTGCTTGAAGCCCGGCAGGCCCACAGCCGATTATGGCAACATCATATGGATTTTCAGTCATTTAGAGTACTTTTTTTACAAAAGCTTCGAGCTGGGATTTTGGTACAGCACCGACGACTTGATCAACCACTTTACCATCTTGAAACAGGATAAGGGTAGGAATGGCTCGGATGCCGTATTGCACTGGGGTGTTAGGACTGTCGTCTACGTTGCACCTGGCAAAGATGATGCTATCACCGTGTGCCTCTTCCAGTTCCTTGAGTACTGGCGCAATCGCCTTACAAGGACCGCACCAGGGTGCCCAGAAGTCGACCAAGGCCGGCTTCTCAGCTTTCAATATCTCTGATTCAAAGTTCTTGTCATCAACGTCCAAAACGCCTTGTCCCATTGTCACGCTCCTTTTCTAATGTTCGATATGCTGGCCAACAATTCTCATTCAGCGCCCCATGAAAGCACAGTGCATGGGGTTTGTCAACTTCAACAAAAACCAATATTGACGGGCATAAAGGCCGTTTTTTGACCCCCTTTCCGCTTGACAGGGAGGGGGCACGGTGTTACGTTTCAGCCCTCCAGACGGGCCGTTAACTCAGTCCGGTAGAGTATCTGCCTTTTAAGCAGAGAGTCGCTGGTTCGAGTCCAGCACGGCCCACCAACGTTCCCATCGTCTAGTCTGGTCCAGGACATCCCGCTTTTTCAAGCGGGACAACACTGGATTTAGGCTTGGCAGGGAAAGATGTTGTAAACTATAATCGAACTTACGTCCCCATCGTCTAGCCTGGTCCAGGACACCGGCCTTTCACGCCGGCAGCAGGGGTTCAAATCCCCTTGGGGACGCCACGTACTCTAAAGGGGTCGGCCACAGAGCCGACCCTTTTTGTATTAACGCTGGGACCGTTCCCGGTGGCAATCCTGCCAAAGGCGGGATTGAAAACACCGCTTCCACCCGAGTCGAGGGTGAAGTGAGGAAATTGCCAATTACTGGAGCTGTTTCTGCAGCATCTCTGCTCTGTCGAGGTTATTCCGCGCGTCAGCATAGTCTGCTTTTATTCGAATAGCCTCTCGGAAATGGTAAAGGGCTTTCTGAACATTTCCCTGTTGAATCAAAGCAATTCCCAAGTTGTTGTGCGCCTTTTCATAATCGGGTTTTATCCGCAGCGCTTCCAGGTAATGTTTGATGGCTTCGTCTATTCGTCCCCGTTCTCTAAGG
>JAQBAU010000048.1:0-6590 GCA_032126655.1 Desulfobacterales bacterium | reverse complement strand
CATGTTATACGTTGCGTGACAATTGTTGCAGAATCCGTCCCAGGCGGAAGTATCGAAGGTTCCGATAGGCAATCCATTGTATCGGTTCACTTTCCTTCGTATCAACATCACGCTATCTGTGGAGCCGTGCGGCTCGTGGCAGTCCGTGCAGGCAAGGACAAGTCCATTGGTTTGGGTCCACGCAGTATCATAAGGCGGATCAAAACTATCACGACCCGACGTGGCAATGTTCCAGCCATGTTTGTCACCACCTGTTTCGCCTCCAACAGTAGACCATTCAACCGCTCTCAAATTTCTGCCTAAAGTTGTACTCGCAATGGCCTTGGTGTGGCAGTCCAGACAGAATGTAACAAAATCCGGCAGATTGGAACCGTCTTCAGTATAGTTGTTGGCAGGCTCACGGGGGGCCGAATTATACCAACGCGGGCTCTCATAATATTCGGTATAATCACTCATCCTTTCACCGGGATCATCACCATGAAGCTGGTTATGGGCAGACGGCCTTGAGATGGCTGTATGAGATGGATCGTTCTTGTTGTCTTTGTTTCTTCTGGCAATATGAACATTATGGCATGCACTGCAAGCATTGGATTCATCCGTAAATGTTGTGCCCCAGTGACCCCTGGCAAAGTTAAACACATCACTTAGATTGTGGTAAGAAACACTATTGTTGAATGCTTCGAAAATACCTTCCGGACCCTCAATCAAAGTCTCAGTAGCGCCACCAAAGGTCTCAGCGTAATCATAGTTCGTGATACCCCCGTCCTGTACAGAACCGGCGGTGGTGTGGCATTGGAAGCAGAAGTTTTCAGACTGGCTGTCGGGATTATGGGGAGCGAAGAACATGCGTTGATTCACACCGCAGGTGGAGGAGTCAAAAGTGTCGTGGCAGTGCGCACAGTCGCCGATTTCATGCCCGGCGTCTGTACGATCCACTCCAAACGGGTTGCTGCCGTGGGCCGAATAGTCATAAGAGCAGGAAGAACCGGGAATGGCTGTGTCGTAAGTCACCTCAAGATAAGGCCGCTTGTTATTATCTGCACTTTCGCTTGAGTGAAATATTTTCAGGCTGCTATTTCCCCCCTCACTAATTAGAATGACCCCGTATTCGCTCCAGCCGCCGCTATACCAATTCTGAACAGCGGTTGTTAAATCCCAGGCAAACCAGCCCGTGCCGGTAATGAGACGGCTTGCTTCAGCCGTGGTTGTTCTATCAGCCGTGCTATCTTCACCAGTCACATCACTGGAAGCATCGCACCCGAAGGCGTTCCAAGGAATCCCATCCACGTCACCGTCATACCGCGCATCATTTGTACACACAGCACCCACCTCAGGCACACCACTTGAATTGCCCTCGCCCCAGTTCAAAAGCACACGATAAGCGCTGACTGTATGATCGGTGGTGTTATTCTCTTGGTTGCAGTACAAATACATGGTGGCGGAGGTAATGACCTTTCCGGACCCGATACTGGAAGCAATGTCTTTAAAGCGGATAAAGCTGCGGCGAGTGCTTGTATAGGTAGTCGTTACACCCCCTACATGGAGACTTGTATAGCTGCCGTAATTGTAATCTATTGCGCCAGAGTCTGAGACAATTGCCGCATCTTCGACTGTCTCGGGAAAGTCATCGCCGGTGTTGTCGCCAAAAGTAACTGTGGTGGCGGCATGGGCAGTCGCTTGCCAGGCAACCAGTAAGAACAGAGACAAAATAAGGGTGTTCAAAAACAATTTTCTACGTGCAGATGCCTTTCCCGGTCTCATGCAACCCTCCTCAAGCAAAGGGATCAAGATATCTTGCCGTGTTTATTGCAAATTTCGAGCCAGACTCCTGCAAACCGAAGCCTTCTTCTTGATGGAAAAAATATCTATATAAATTGAGTGGTTATGGGCAATCAGCGCAGAGTGGGGACGCCCTTAAAATTGTAAGCTTCTCTCGTCCAATGACCAGTATTGTACCAAGCTGGGAAGGCGGGGCGCAGGGTTGACCTGCGAATTACAGACCATATGCTCCTATCGTGTTGAAATATCAAGGGATTTAGGAGACGAAAGAGACTGAAGGCTCACCGCAGAGTTCGCGGAGAAATGCGTGTCGTCATTTGTCCCGATGCTGTCGGGACAAATGAAGACCCTCAGTCTCTCTGCGTTCTCGGTGTCTCGAACGAGCGTAGCGAGTGGGCGGTTAGTATCTTCAAGCTAAGCGTAGTACTGGAGGATGGCTTGGCAGAGGCCGGGGATGGTGAAATCCGTGGCGGTGATATTGACTTTGAAACCGAGTTCTTTTGCGGTGTCTGTGGTGATCGGGCCGATGCTGGCTACGGTGACCCCTCTAATCAAGCTTTCAAACTTCTCACCCGGAAGAAGTGACTTGAAGTTTTTGACCGTAGATGAACTGGTGAAGGTCACCATATCGATGGAGCCTTCTTCGAGACGCTCGATGAGCATGTCCACGTTTTCGCTGGCCTGTTCCGTTTCATAGGTGGCGATTTCATCCACCAACGCACCCATTTTCGCAAGTTCTACAGGCAGAACAGGCCTTGCCTCTTTGGCACGGGGCAAGAGTACGCGCTTGCCTTCCATGGACTCTTTTGCAAAGGCTTCCACAACCGATTCCGCCTGATACGTCTCCGGGACGATATCACTTGTCAGCCCGAAGTCTCCTATCCGTTTTGCCGTAGCCGGACCAATGGCTGCTGTGCGCACATCTCTGAGGGCCCGAACATCCTTTCCTCTTTCAAAAAGGCGCTCAAAGAAGAAGGAGACCCCGTTGACACTCGTGAAGACGAGCCAGTCATAGGTGCCGAGGTTGTCAATGGCTTCATCCAGGGGGCTCCAGTCTTCCGGGGGAACGACTTTGATGGCGGGGCATTCAAGGCAGTCGGCTCCCAGGTCTGAAAGCCGGTCCACCAGGTCGCTTGCCTGTGCCCGGGCCCTTGTAACCACCACGGTCTTTCCCAGAAGGGGCCTTTTCTCAAACCAGTTCAGGGTATCCCTGAGTTCGGCAACCGCTCCTACAACAATAATAGCAGGCGGCTTGAGTTTGGCTGCCTCTACTTCTGCTACAATGGTTTCAAGCGTTCCTGTCACCGTGACTTGCTGCGAGGTGGTTCCCCAGCGTACCAGGGCCACCGGGGTTTTCGGGTCGCGGCCGTTTGCTATCAGATTTTCTGTGATGGTGGGAAGGTTCTTGATACCCATCAGAAAGACCAGGGTGCCCACGGCGGTGGCAAGCTTGGACCAGTCGATCGTGGACTCGTCTTTGGTCGGGTCTTCGTGGCCGGTTATGAAGGCCACGCTGGTGTTGTATCTGCGATGTGTCAGGGGAATGCCCGCATAGGCGGGTGCAGCAATGGCCGAGGTCACACCAGGCACGATCTCAAAAGGAATGCCCTGTTGGACAAGTACTTCAGCCTCTTCACCACCGCGGCCGAAGATAAAGGGATCGCCCCCCTTGAGGCGCACGACCATGTTGCCTTCTTTTGCCTTTGCTGCGATCAGCTCGTTGATCTTGTCCTGCGGAAGGGTGTGCTCTCCCCCCTTCTTGCCAACGTAAATGATCTCAGCACCTTCCCGTGCGTATTTCAGGAGTTTTGGAGTAGCGAGGAAGTCATAGATCACCACATCCGCCTGTTTCAGACACTCAACGGCTTTGACGGTGATGAGACCCGGGTCACCAGGACCGGCGCCAACGAGATAGACTGTGCCTTTCTTCATACGATCCTTACATTCACCACCCGTGCTCCCTCGCTGTGCTCTGGATCACTCGAGGCACAGAGGGTACAGAGCGATACCTTTTTCATTTGCCGGGAGACGGCGGCAAATGAAAACCGCCAGTCCCGCCTTCGGCGGAATTAAAATCGCCCGAAGGGCTGAGCTTTTTTTCCTGATCGCCGTCTCCCGATCAGGAAAAAGCAATTTCGCTCTGTGTTCTCAGTGTCTCGAACGAGCAAAGCGAGTGGGTGGTTAACAAATTAAGCCAAGTCCTGCAAAGTTCTCCCGAGTATGTCTTCCAGGATCTTTCGCCCACCCTGTTCAAGGAGTTGGTTGGCCAGTTCTACACCAAGTTCTTCGTGTTTGTCCACAGAACCGGTGACGTTTTCGCGAAGAAGCACGGACCCGTCCACCTCAGCCACAAGGCCCGTGAGATCAATTTGGTCTCCAACGATCTTTGCATGGGCTGCGATCGGGACCTGACAGCCGCCTTCAAGTCGGCTCAGAAATGCGCGTTCGCTCTCAACGGCCAGGCGCGTTTCTCTGTGATCCATGGGGGCGATGAGATCCCGGATAGCGTTATCGTCTTTTCTCACTTCAATCGATAGTGCCCCCTGTCCAATGGCCGGAAGCATAATGTCTTCAGACATATATTCCGTAATACGGGATTCCATTCCAAGCCTTCTGACCCCGGCCGCGGCCAGGATAATGGCGTCCAGCCCCTCTGTCTCGAGTTTCCTTATCCGCGTGTCGAGGTTTCCTCTCAAGGGCTGCACAGTGATGTCCGGTCGGATATGCCGAACCTGGGCTCCCCGCCTGAGGCTGCTGCTTCCAAGATTAGCTTCTTCCCGCAGGTCTTTAAACGAGTGGCCGTTTCGGGCAATCAGAATGTCCAGGGGGTTTTCGCGTTCCGGGACAACGCCGATACAAAGCCCGGGCGGAATTTCGGCCGGCATGTCCTTCATGCTGTGGACCGCAAGATCGATTCCGCCTTCCAGCAGGGCTGTTTCAATCTCTTTGACAAAGAGCCCTTTGCCACCGACCTTTGCCAGGGGAACATCAAGAATCTTATCCCCAGTGGTCTTTATCTTAACTATTTCGGCTGTGTATTCGGGATGGAGAGCGAGGAGCCGGGCGCGAACCCACTCTGCCTGCCATACGGCAAGTGGACTTCCTCGTGTACCGATTCTGATGACGTTCATGATTAGTGGCCACAGGTGGTACAGCTCGTGGCAGTGCATGCCGTGCAGGCATCACCCTTAGAACTTGAGAACTGACCATCGCTCTTGTGGCTGAAGGCGGAGAGTAGCTTTTTGACTTTCTTGCCGTTACAGGTGGGGCAAGTGACTTTGTCGTTTCCAAAGACAAGGACCTCAAATTCCTTATCGCATTTTTTGCAGTAGTACTCAAAAATGGGCATTTCTATACTCCTAGCCAGAATTGGGGCCGGCTTCGTAACAAGTCCATCTGCGGCGTTCCGCCTCGTCTTTCGTCATTGCGACGTACACAACTAAGTACGCCTCATTCCTCAAGACTCGCGCGCCTTGCATCTGGAGCTTGTTACTGTGCCGTCTGTATATTAACTTCTTGAAAGATAATCCCTATTTGTCGGCAATATAAAGCAATATTGGGTGTTTGTCCAGTCTGTGTCTGCGTGGGCTTGCCGCGCCACAGCTTTCAGCGACGGCGGGTCTGCGGCTAAAGTATTTACCCCAATGCTTCTATAACGGCTGCTGCAAGGAGGGGAAACATGATTTCGTGGTGCCCGATAAGGGTATAGCCTGCCCCGCCCATGCTGGTCGGTCGCTGGACCACATTGGTCGTGGAGCGGTAGTGCTGGATGAAATCCATGTTCACGGCGGTGAATCGCTCCACCTTGTGTCCTGTATTCCGAACCAGGGTGAGAGCCTTCAGGAAGACCTCGGGCAAGATCACCGCAGAGCCTACATTCAGGTAAACCCCTTCCTCCAATCCAGCAACCACTGAGGAGAAGATCCTGAAATCGAGATGGGATGACTTGCCGGCAGCCCCGGCGTCGAATCCGGGATGGATGTGAATGATGTCCGTTCCGATGGCCACATGAACGGTCGCCGGAATATCAAGCCGCGCAGCCGCTGCAAAGATGCTGTCTTTGGCAAAAGGGAGATTCTCCGTGATGATTGCCTGCCCCACGGCCTGTCCGAGGCCCAGATCCTGCTTGCCGGCCCCTGTAATGGTGCGGTTCAAGAAATCCGCGGTTTCCTGTGCCATGCCAAAGGCCCCGTGTTCCAAACCCTCCAGGACGTCTTCCGAGGTCCTGCCGATCATGGCCAGCTCAAGGTCGTGTATGATACCGGCTCCGTTCATGGCAATAGCGGTGATGATTCCCCGCTCCATCAGGTCAATGAGGATTGGGTTGAGACCCACTTTAATGACATGGGCGCCCATGGCCAGCACCACTTGTTTGTTCTCCTTGTGAGCTTTCGCAATGGCTGAAACGACCGCCCGAAAATCCTTGGCAGCCAGGATGTTGGGGGATCGCTTCAGGAAATCTTCCAGCGACCCGCCCGGCTTCCATGGATGCGCAAAATCTGCGCGATCCACTTTGCTTTTTCTGGATTCCAGGGGGTACGTCTTTAAAGAAGACAGGTCTATGGGCTTGGGACGTTTAGTCATTACTTAGATGTGACATCCTTCACTTGAAGCTCTCCGGGAAGAGGATTCGCTCTACAAGTTCGCACAGGATGTGGGCTGCTGTGACGTGGGTTTCCTGGATACGGGGCGTGTCCTGAGAATCCACAACCAGGGCGAGGTCGGAACAATCAGCCAGTTCGCCGCCGCCGCATCCGGTCAGCCCCAGCGTGTAAAGGCCCATATCACGGGCCGTTTTCATGGCGACAATG
>JAQBAU010000047.1:0-19580 GCA_032126655.1 Desulfobacterales bacterium | reverse complement strand
CCATTGGCGTCAGCCAGGTCGGCTCTTACCGTAGCGGTTCCTCCTGGCGACAGCTGCACGCCGGCGGCCACACTCAAGGCCAACTCGCCCTCAACGAAATTCCCGCCTATAAAAGCACCAAGGCGAACTCCTTCAAGGGCTGCTACAACCTCTTCGCCCGTGGCTCCCTCCGGCAGCTGCACTGGTGGTGTTTCTCCAGTGTCCTTGTCCGATGGTGCTCCGCATCCAATAGGGACAGCAAACAGACAGGCAATAAGGACAAGCGCCAGCCCGTACCGAAAATATCCCTTTTTCATTGCTTGTTCTCCTATAAGTTCTCCTGCTCAATGTCGACGATTGTCGTGGTTACGAAGATGAGCAACTCGGTCCTCTCGGATTTCTTAGCTCTAGACTTGAAGAGGTATCCGATAACAGGTATCTTTCCCAGCCCCGGCACCCGAGATTCATTTATCGATTTCGTCTCGGTGATGATGCCGCCGATCACGATGGTCTCGCCATTATTGACCAGAAGCTCGGTGGTGGCCTCTTTCTTGTCGATGGCAGGCTGGCCCTGGACTGCCTGGCTGAAATCGGGAGCATCCTTGGTGGCATTGATTTTCATGGAAATGCGATTATCCATGGTCACGTGGGGCGTGACCGTAAGGCTCAAGACAGCGTCCACAAAGGATGTGGTCACCGTATTGTCCTCCTCCTTCTGATACGGGATCGAAGTCCCCTGTTTGATGTTGGCCTCCTTGTTATCCATGGTGAGAATCTTGGGAGACGATATGATTTTCAATTTTCCTTCTGCTTCTGCAAGTTTCAGTGACGCATTGATGGTCAACGAGGTGGCGCTACCTGGCCATCTACTGAACACAAAATCTATGCCACTTGTGGCTGCCGCCGGGGGTAAATTTACAGCATAGTTGCTGTCACCACCCGTGGCACCAGAGAACCCATATGGGCCTCCCAGCTCATCCGCCCCGCGTGTGGTCATGTGATCGAATCCCCATTGGATACCGATTTCGCGCGCAAAGTTGGTTTTTGCCTCGACAATGCGTGCCTCTATCAGGACCTGGCGCGTGACGATGTCCAGTTTATTGACGACATCTTTTGCACGGTCGATGGTTTCTTTGACATCTGTCATGATAATCATGTTCGTCCGCTGATCCAGGCTTACCGTTCCGCGTTCGGACTTAATCTCGTTGAGGTGCGCCTGCATGCCCGCCGCGTCACTGTAGTTGATGGCAATGTATTCTGTGACCAGTGGCGCAACCTCTACCATGGCTTGCCTGGCACTCTCTTCGGCCTTCTTTTCCGCTTCAAGGGTGGCAAGCGGGGCGATACGTATGATATTCCCTTCCTCGTCGACTCCCAACCTGTTCATTCGCGTGACAAGATCCAGAACCTGGTCCCAGGGCACATTGTCAAGCTTCAACGTGACCCTGCCTTGAACATCGCTACCTATGATGAAGTTTTTCCCGCTTATTTCGTTGAGAATGCGGAAAACATTACGAATATCGGCGTCCTGAAAATCCAGGGATATCCTTTGTCCAGTGTAGACCTTTCCCGTCCCGGTTGAAACAGCTTCCTCAACCGGGATTTCAGGTGGTGGTGCGAGCGCTGCCTCGGTCTCAGTCATCACCTGCTGCCAATGGGGCATGTCTACATCCGGCAGGGGTCTAGGGGGTACGGTAGAGGGTTCAAAGTCTACGAAAAAGACATTCTCTTGCTGTTCCACTCTGTATGGTACAGCCTCGCGGAGTTCCATGGCTATGATTGCAGTGTTCCCCATCTTGTCCGTCTGCACCGGAACGATGCGGTCGACCGCGCTGTTGAACCGGGTGGTAATCAGCGGGCGTTTTTCAAACGTAGGTATCTTTACATTGTAGAGTTTCAAAAGGACCCGATTTGGCGAGGGCCTCTCTGTTTCGTATTTGACAGGGCTCGTGGTTCTCACGATGACCCTTGACTTGCCTTGTTCCATCATGAGGAAGTTGATACGGTTCACCCACGTCAGCTCTCCGGCCACTTCATCTCCTGCCGGCACTGGTGTGGGTTCCATGCCGGTTGCCTCTGCAGTCTCCATAGAGGCCGCAGCCGCTGTTTCTTCACCCGTGACCTGCTCTGCCGGGGACGTCACAAACTGAACGTAAATCTGGTTTTCCTCCTGATTCACTTGATATGCAACATCATCAGTCAGGTTGATCTGGATCCTCGACAATCCGTCTTGCTCTTCGGGTTGGCTGATTACAATGCTCTCGATCAGCGTGCTCTCCGGACTCAGGCTCTCCTCAACGCCCTCCAATAAGGTGTTCGGGAAATAGAGGACCACCCCAAGGGGAACCTGGTGCTTTATGGCGGAATAGGTCAGCGGCTGGTTGCCCTTTATGACAACAACAACTGCAGCTTCTTCCTCAGTGACCGTGATTTTCTCGATCACGCTTGCCGAGGCGGTCGGTTCTCCTTCAACCGCTTCAGGCTTGGTCGCTGCTTTGCCTGCACACCCTGCGGCAATCAACAGGAGTATCAAGAACAACGACAGCCAATGGGTACGAAAAAGACTTCCTAGTGAGCAGTTCATTTTACACTTCCCCAAATTTTTTCTGGAGTCTTAACTCTACTGGTTGAAGTTTCATCTTACCGGTAAAGAAGTCTTCAACCTCCTCCTCAACAATGATTCTATCCTGTAGTATCCTTGTCACTCGTCCAAAATTGGAACCAACATATGTCCCTACGGTAATGACATATCCTTTGCCTGAAGGGTCTTCCACCAGGGCTTTGTTTCCGGTAGGACTGATGATAATACCGACGACTTTTAGCTGGCTTACACCTAACTTCTGCAGCGGCGTAAGGGGCATCTGTCGCTCTCTGGCCTTCTTTGACGCCTGCATGGCTTCTCGCGGCTGGGTCACAAAAACAGACCGAAAGGGGTCGATTTTCCCCTGTGGGTCATACGTATAGGCTAGTTGTTCCTCCGGCTCTGCAGCAACCTCCTCCATGTCCACTGTGACTTCCGGGGCGGCTTCCGCTGTGACTTCCGGGGCGGCTTCTGGAGCGGCTTCCGGGGCAGCAGGTTCTTCCGCGGAGGGTTCCACTTCGGCTATTTCAACGGGAGGCTGCTCAGGGACTTCAACTTCCGGCGGCCCTTCTGCAATGACAGGTGCGGCCTCTTTCTGGTCCATGGGCTTCGCTGGCTCAACAGAGGGAGGTTGAGGTACCTCAACCTTTTTTCGAACCACCGCAGGTTTCTGGGGTGACACGGGTTCCTGGCGTTCTTTGCACCCCCCTGCCACAAGGACCATAAGGCTCAAACCAATGAGAAGCTTACGAGGAATCAATGGCATGGTCATATCAGCCTTTTCTCTTCTTTACCGTGTGCCCCTCTTACTGCGGCGGTGGTGGGGCCTGTGCAGTCTCCAGGAATCTGTATGTCACGGCTGTGCACGAGGCACTCAGGATGCCTGGCGTTGCCGCGGGAGCTTGCATAGCAATGTTCAATACATTGACGATTCGGGGCAGCTTTGCGATTCTGTCAAAAAACAGGGCGATATTATGATATCCACCTGATATCCGAACATTAACGGGAATCTCCGCGTAGAAACCTTTGTTTACCTCCGGACCGGGTTGGAAGAACTCGAATTCAAGTCCGGAATCCTTGCCTGACTTTGAGACCCCTTCCAGGAGACTTGGAATCTCCTGTTTCTCGGGCAAAAGCCGCAGGGCCAGTTTGAATTTCATCTGGGCGTCTTCGTACTTCTTCTGGAACTCATCAAAGTCTTTTGCCACTGCTCTGGCTGTAAAGAGCTTGGTTTGAATCACTTCGTATTCATCCTTCAGTTTATTCAACTCCTCTTGTTTCGGTTTGTAAAAGAACATGTAGAAGCTGCCACCCAGAATCAGAAAGAGGGCTACACAGATCAAGATCCGTTGCAATCGACCTATCGCTGCAACTTTTTCAAATGGAAGCGATTCAAATGAAAGCTTTGCCATATGTCTCTCTCTACTGCACTTGGGCTACTGGAGGTTGCAAAGTAAGGGCCTGGCAGGTTATGTTAAATGCCATGAACTTGTTGTCCGGGCCCACCGGCGTCAGCTTCGAGGTTACAAGTACGACCTGGTCAAAAAATGGCGTTGCCTCAAGATGCGTCATAAAATCAGCAACAGTCTTGTTGTCGACAGCCATTCCCTGAAGAATCATCCGGCCATTTGTCTCGGTCAGACTCGACAGCCACATCTTTTGTCGGATTACGAGGCTCGTCAGGAGGTCCATGACCCTGACCGCTCCGGTGCGGTTTGATTCCAGCGTCTGTATGATATCCATCTTGGCTTCGAGTGTTGCGAGCTTGTCTTTGAGCTCCCGGATCTGTCTGCTAATCACCTCGAGCTCGGCCAATTCCTTCTGAGCCACTTCTATGTCGTCTTTCATTCCGGAAATACTTAGGGTCAAGTTAAATGCAAAATAGGCCATGACACAAATACTAAAAAAAACGGTCAGGAGAAAAACGGATACCTGGCGTCGAATATTTTCCTTTTTTCGGGCGGCTCGAACCGGCAAGAGATTGATGCGGATCATTTGTCGTTTATCCTTCTCGATGCCAGGCCCATGCAAATGGCCGCTTGAGGAGCAACACTCTCAAGGTAATCCATGTCGAATCGTCTCTCGTCCATTTGGACGCTGATGAAGGGGTTAGACATCTGCACATCAATGGAGGTTTCTGCTGAAAGAAGTTCAGAAAATCCTGATGTCCGAGAAGCCCCGCCGCTTAAAACAATCCGCCCAATATCCTCATCAGAGCCCGTGGAATAGTAGAAATCGATAGCCCGCCTGATCTCAGCGCCCCAGCTGGAGATCCCAGAACGTACAATTTCATTAACCTCTTCCTCCGGGGCCGTCTCCGTGTCCTTGCCTACCTTGACAGCCTCAGCCTCCTCAAAGGAACACTCAAATCGGGAGGCAATCTCGCGGGTAATGTGCTCGCCCCCGATATTCACATCTCTCGTGAAATTGGACAGGTACCCCTTTACGATGTTGAGATTCATCTTGTTGGCCCCAATATCGATCAAGGCAACCGTTCCTTCTGAGTCCAAGTAATTGTCTTCAAAGACCTTTTCCAGGGCAAACACATCGATGTCGATCACGACGGGGTTCAGTTCTGCCATCTCAAGAAGATCGACGTACTCGTTGACGATCTCTTTCTTGGCAGCCACGAGCATGACGTTCATTTGATTCGGATTCAGTTTGTTCTCTCCAATAACGTGGAAGTCGATATTCACATCGTCCAAGTCAAAAGGAATATACTGCTCGGCCTCGTGATGAATGTTTTCCAGCAACTGCTCCTCTGTCATTTTCCCTACGGTTATCCTTTTAATAATTACGGAATAACCTGCAACAGAGGTGGCAACATTCTGTTCGCTGACGTTGAGGTCTGCTACGAGACCCTTGATGACATCGGCTACGACGGTGGGTTCTTTGACACGACCTTCCACAATAGCGTTCTGAGGCAGGTCGGTCATGCCAAATGTCTTGAGGCTACGCCCTTTCTTGGTGATCAGGAGCTCACCCAACTTGATAGTTCGGGAGCCAATGTCCAAGCCGATGAGATGGTCCTTCTTGGCGAAGATCATGTCGCTTCCTTAATTGATGAAAACCTTGCCTTTTTCGGAGAGCTCGTAACCAAGCGCTAAAAGGATCTTACGCTTGGTTTCCATGCGGCAATCCATCCCCTTTTCTATCCTGTCAATGGTGATAGGGGACACACTGGCCTTTCTGGCCAGTTCCGCCTTGCTCATCAGAAACGACTCGCGAATTTCTTTCAGGGCATTCTTTCGCATAGCATATAACCGTGCTTGTTAGCAACCAACTGCGTCTTGCATTCTTCGCGGTAGTCTTGTTTCAAAGGTGCCTGGTCCCCAGTGACGACGACCACAGCCATTATACAAACATTCAACAACATGTCAAGTAAATTATATTAATTTATGTATAAATTATAATAAATTAACATATATTGTAGGTGTCGCGGAGACGGTACACAATATGTTGACCCTGATAGTGACTGCCTGGAGCCGACAAGGAACCTTGAAAACCTCACAATCCGGCGCCCAAATGACTATTCTTTCGCTATTTGGTTTAGTTGAGCGTGCGCAGCGCCAAAACTAAAGAGGCACGAAACGCCATTGTCTAAGTCTGCATGGCGAGATGCAAACAACATGCCAGGATGTAAACACCTCAAACACATAATCATTCATTCTTTTGGGTCGAAATCAAGTTGGAGTCAAGGCACATCTAAGACTTAATAGTCCCGTCGGCAAGCCTCAAAGAGCGGGAGTAATGGAGTACTGGAGTAATGGAGTAATGAGAGAAAAGTCCAACACTCCAATACTCCAGTACTCCTGGCGAATTCAGCAGTCCGGGCCCCGAAGTCTGATTCGCATTTTTGAGATGCCTATGGCTCGTCGAAGGCGTTTTAGGAGGAGCGGAATACTCCGTTGTTGGATAGAGTCTTGAGAGAGGTCTCGGACTAAACGACAGTATATCCTGGCCCGTCACCCCCCTCCGGACACGTCCAGGTGATGTTCCCGTACGGGTCCTTAATTTCGCAGGTCTTGCAGTGAAGACAGTTTGCGGGGTTGAGCTTAAGCCTTTTGACCTGTGTCTTTTCGTCTACCTCCAATTCATAGACGCTGCCGGGGCAAAACCTTGTGCATGGGGATCGATACGTCTCGAAACACTTGGTCACGCACAGATTCAGGTCATGCACGATCAAGTGACAGGGTTGGTCCTCTCTATGTTGCGTCTTAGACAGGAAAACTCCCGTGAGTTTGTCTACAAAGAGCACCCCATCGAACGCCTCCTTCTCATTCACCTTTGTCGCATCGAGACCTCCATCCTGGAGAGGTGTCAAAGTTTTGGCGTCCTCCTCGATCGGCATTTTGTCGAAAAGGCCCCGTCCGCCGGTCAGGTATTGTGCCCCCACATGCATGAACTTTGTCGGGCCCTTTTTGGAGACGGCCTGGGTGAAATTTCTTCCCTCGTGAAGCTCTTTCTTGAGCCAACTCTCCTCAAAGAGTTGTTGGTAGCGGTCCAAGGTCTTCTCTGTAAAGTCTTCCCTGCGCATAGCTTCGATGATGGCTTCGGCCGCAAGCATTCCCGACTTCATAGATGTATGGATACCCTTGAGGGCAGGCGCATTGAGCATAGAGGCGCTACCGCCCACGAAAAGACCGCCGGAAACCGCCAGCTTCGGTACTGTGTAATACCCTCCCGAGACGATCGTGCGTGCGCCTTGCTCAACCACACGGCCCTCTTTGATCAAGGAACTGATGAACGGGTGTCGCTTGAACTTCATAAACTCTTCATACAGATCGAGCATAGGATCCTCGTAACTCAACCCAACGACGAGTCCAATGGAGGCCCTGTTTTCCTTCATTTCGTAGACAAAACCGCCCCCGTGCGTGTCAAACCCGAGGGGGTAGCCGAATGTATGGATGTCATTTCCCCGGCTGTGTGAGAAATAGTTGGTCTCAGGGAGTTGAATCACCTCTTTCATTCCAACTTCAAACACCTGGGGCATCTTCCCTTCAAAGATATCCAGCTTCTTGGAAATGGCCTGAACGAGACTCCCTCTGGGGCCTTCTCCAAAGACCGTTGCCTTGGCCAGTATGTCGATGCCGGCTTCGAAGTTCTCCTTGGGGACATTATCTTTACCGACCCCCTTGTCTCCTGTGCGAATACCAATGATTGTGGTGTCGTCTTCCCCGTAAAGCACCTCCTTGCCGGCAAACTCCGGAAAGACGTTGACGCCAAGGCCTTCGGCAACGGTCCCAAGCCAGGAGACAAACTTGGACAGGCTAATGATATGGAACCCCTCGTTGTGCATGTACTTGGGCACGACAGGAACTCCGTAGTGACCCGTTCCGGTCAGGAAGTAGAACTCATCGCCACGAACATCAGTCTCGATGGGACAGCCTGCTTCCTTGTAGCCTGGCACGAGCTCCTCAAGGGCTATCGGGTTCAAAACCGCCCCGCTTATGGCGTGAGACCCTATACGATCCCCCTTTTCAATCAGAGCAACTTCAAGATTCAGGCCTTCATTCTTGGCCAGGTTCATTAGATGGATCGCTCCGGCAAGGCTCGCCGGACCGCCACCCACAAACAGGACATCAAACTCGATCTGCTCTCTCTGGTTATCCATTGTCTGCCTCCCTGACGTCCACAGCCTGTAACCGACAAACCACCTACCACGAAAGCACGGTTCTTCTCAAGACGCAAGCTGCCGGGTACGCTTCTTCCCGAGGCGAACGCCGCAAAGCACGAAATAGGAAAACTGTTTGACAATCCTTGAAAAAGATTATAGGTTCATCATGGTCAGCGGGCATAGCTCAGTTGGTAGAGTACAAGCTTCCCAAGCTTGGTGTCGCGGGTTCGAGCCCCGTTGCCCGCTCCATTTTTGTCAGTACGTGAGCCGTTTTCCCTTTTTGAGGCGATGTCTTTCTGGTCGAGGCGGGCAGGCATCAGCTTTGATTAGTGGATTTTTCCGATAATCATTTGCCTTTGGTTTTCTCTAAAGTAGTTCGAAAAGAAAATCGCTGAGGTGGACCGTGACGGGGAAACGGGCAATAAGCCCGTTTTTTTTGTTTCACGGAACGGGATGCAGGACTGGGTGACGAAGCAGCCTGCTCAAGCAGGGATTCCGGAGCAGAATCGTGAATGATTGGACCCAGGAGTTCATAGCCGAGGTGGAGAACCTGGCAGAACCGATCCTCCGTTTTGAAGGGATAGAGTTGATCGACGTGGAATACCGAAGGGAACCGGGCGGCTGGATCTTGCGGATCTTCATCGACAAGGAGGGGGGGGTCACTCTGGGAGATTGTTCTGCTGTCAGTCATCAACTTGGAGACGTCCTTGATGCCAAATTGGAGCGTGAGGAGCCCTATCACCTTGAGGTCTCATCTCCCGGGCTGAACCGGCGGCTGACAAAGCCAAAGCACTTTGTCTATTTTGAAGGCAGGCCTGCGGTTATTAGGACGAATTGCCCTGTGGAAGGGAAGAAGCACTTTAGAGGTGTCCTTGCGGGGTTGTCGGACGACACGGTGAAACTTGTGGTGGATGAGCTGACAGTTTCCATTCCGTACGAAGCGATTGCCAAGGCAAGACTAGATCAATTGAAAAATTGAACATTGAATATTGAAAAGAAGCTACGCATCGATTTTCAATCTTCAACTGTTAATTGAGGGGCCAACTTTTGGTAGAAGGAAAAGAAGAAAAAGCAATTTTCAATCTTCAATTTCAAGGGGTGTTGAAATGTTAATGTCGGACGTAAGGAAAGTCATTGAACAGGTCAGTCGTGACCGGGGGATTGACAAGGAGGTCCTCATCCGGACCCTTGAAGAGGCCCTTGGGTCCGCTGCCAGGAAGGAATTTGGAGCTAATGTAGACATCGAGGTCCGCTATGATGAAGAGCGCGGTGAAATCGAGGTCTTCCAGTTCAAAGACGTGGTGGAAAAAGTGACCGAACCCGACCTGGAAATCGATTTTGAGGAAGCACGTAAGCTCGATTCCGGATGTGAAGTGGGAGACAGCATTGGGACGAAAATGGATACCACAACCTTTGGGAGAATCGCGGCCCAGTCGGCGAAACAGGTCATTATCCAGAAGATGAAAGATGCGGAACGGAGTGTCGTCTATGAAAGCTTCGTTGGCCGAAAGGGAGAGATCATTAACGGAATCGTTCAAAGGATAGACAGACGAGACATCATCGTCAACCTGGGCCGGACTGAAGCGGTACTGCCTGTACGTGAACAGGTTCCAAAGGAGAACTACCGTCGCGGAGACAGGATTCGCGCGTACATTTTGGATGTTTTGGAGGAGGCTCGCGGCCCTCAGGTCATTCTGTCTCGAAGCCATCCGCAGTTTCTGATAGACCTCTTCACCACCGAGGTGCCAGAGATCAGTGAGGGTATCGTGAAGATTGTAGCCGCGGCCCGGGAACCGGGAAGTCGAGCTAAAATCGCCGTAACATCAAATGATACGGCGATTGATCCTGTAGGCGCGTGTGTCGGAATGAAAGGGACAAGGGTTCAAAGTGTGGTCCACGAATTGAAGGGAGAAAAAATCGACATCATTCCCTGGCGAAGCGACCCGGCGAAGTTTGTGTGCAATGCCCTGGCACCAGCCGAGGTCTCCCGGGTTATCATTGACGAAGCGAACCGATCCATGGAGGTCATAGTAGCAGATGAGTTTCTGTCAGTAGCTATCGGGAAGCGAGGGCAGAACGTGCGCCTAGCTTCCAAGCTGACTGGCTGGAATATCGACGTCAGGGGTGAAACAACCTATACCGAAGCAATGCGTGCTGGTTACGACGCCATCATGGCTCTTCCGGGAGTTGGCGCCAGCACAGCTGATGCACTTCACGAATATGGTTTCTATTCGATCGAGGAGATTGCCAATGCCTCTGTTGAAGAGTTGGTCCAGGTAAAGGGGATTAGTGACAAGAAGGCGGGATCTCTATTGGAGTCGGCAATACAGGCCTTGGAGTCGGCAATCAAGGCAAAAGAAACACTGGATGCAACCGTCCAGACAACAGAGGAGGAAGCCGCGACCGAATCAGCAGAAGAGCAGGACAACCCGGAGGAAGCCGCGACCGAATCATCGGACGCGCAGGACAGCCCGGAGGAAACAGAGGATCATACGGGGGAGGAAGATAAAACCAAATCAGTGGACGCGCAGGACAGCCCGGAGGAAACAGAGGATCATACGGATGATTCTAGTGACACAATGGGGGAATAGAGGTGGTACCGTTTACCTCGTTTTCTGCGGAGACAAGCTCGTAGCATTACCAAGCTACCCAAGCAGGGGGGAATGAATGGGGAAAATTCGTATTCATGAGCTTGCCAAGCAGTTTGGCATGGCTAACAAAGTGCTTCTGGAAAAGCTGGCAAAGATGGGCATGTCTGTCAAAAGCCACATGAGCGCCGTAGACGAAGAGGCTGTTCAAGGCATCAAGGAGGCTGTTTTCGGAGACACGTCAGAAGTTGTGGTCGAAAAACGTGTAAAGAGCACAGTTATCAGAAGGCGTAGAAAAATCGTCGAAAAGAAGCCGGAGGTGGCAGAGGTTACCCCTGCAGCGGAAGCCGAGCTTGGAGAAAAGGAAGCCCCCGGGGTCAAACCGGTTGAGGTTGTTTCCCCTGTGTCCGGGGAAGCTGTCGAAGACAAGGTGGCTGAGGTTGACATCCCTGATCAGTCTGCAGAGGAAGTCGGGCTGGAAATCCCTTTAGAAGTTGCCCCCGAGCCCCCGGAAGCAGAAGACAAGCCCGAAAAGGCAAAACCAGCCAAGAAAGCCAAAGCAAAGAAGAAACCAAAGACAAAGAAGGAACAAGCGGCCAAAATCATCAAGATGCCGGAAGTGAAACCGGTTGAAGATATTGTTTCAGAAGAGGGACTGGTAGCGCCGGTCGAGAAAGAGGCCAGACCTGCTGCACACCTCAGGCTTGTAAAGACAGAGGAGGAGGTTGCGGAAGCCCCTAAGGGCAGAGGAAAGAAGAAGGACAGGAAAAAACCGGCGGCGTTGGAAGAAGCAACACCATCCGGGAAAAAGAAAGCCAGCCATCGAAAGAAGGAGGTCCTAGACAAATCTGATCTCTATGATGACAAAGCCATGAGAGCCCGGAGAGGCCGAAGGTTCCAGAAGGGAAGGGTTGCGATTAAGGGCGAAAAGACCTTGATTACCACTCCCAAGGCTATCAAACGTCGCATAAAGATTGATGAGGCTATTCTAGTGTCAGAGTTGGCGAAGAGGATGGGAGTAAGGGCGGGTGAAGTGATCAAGGAGGCGATGACACTCGGTGTCATGGCTACGCTGAATCAGGCCATCGATTTTGAAACGGCTGCTGTAATCGCAAATGAGTTCGAGTACGAGGTCGAAAAGACCTCTTTCGAGGAAGGTGATTTCATTCGGGTTGATAAAGATGATCCAGATAAGTTGAAACTCAGGCCGCCAGTGGTCACCGTGATGGGACATGTGGACCACGGCAAGACGCGCTTGTTAGACGCGATACGGAAGACCAACGTCATCGACGGTGAGGCGGGCGGAATTACCCAGCATATTGGAGCCTACCATGTAACCCTGAAGAACGGGCAAATTGTGTTTCTCGACACGCCGGGTCATGAGGCGTTCACGGCAATGCGTGCCAGAGGGGCCGAGGTAACTGACCTGGTTGTTCTGGTCGTGGCTGCTGATGATGGGGTCATGCCCCAAACCCTTGAGGCCGTGAACCATGCCAAGGCTGCTAATGTGCCCATAATGGTTGCTGTAAACAAGATTGACAAACCGGAAGCAGATCCGGAACGGGTTAGACGGCAACTGGCGGAACATGGAATCGCTCCCGAGGAATGGGGTGGTGATACTGTTTTTGTGGATGTGTCGGCCAAGCGGGGGGACGGGATTGAGGAGCTTTTGGAAATGATCCTTCTCCAGGCAGAGGTCCTGGAATTGAGAGCCAATCATGACAAACTTGCACGGGGTTATGTGATCGAAGCTAGGCTTGATCCGGGGAGAGGCGCGGTAGCCACGGTACTGGTTCAGGAAGGGACCCTTCATGTGGGACATGCGGTCATATGCGGGCATTATCACGGAAAAGTGCGAGCTATGACAAACGATACAGGTGAGCGTGTTGATAGTGCCGGGCCGTCAGTCCCGGTTGAGATTCAGGGCCTGGCCGGGGTACCAATGGCTGGTGATGACTTCATGGCCTTGGCTGACGAGAGGGTAGCAAGACAAGTAGGTGCCCATCGTGCTCAGAAGCGGAGAATCCGCGATCTCGCGCAGAGCAGCAGGTTAACGCTGGAAAAGTACTATGAACAAATCCAGAATGCCCCTGTCAAGGACCTCAACATGATCATCCGGGCCGATGTCCAGGGGTCTGTGGAGGCTTTATCAGAAGCGACGCAGAAGATCGAATCAGAAGAGGTGAAGGTCAACATTGTCCACTCGGGCACGGGGGGTATTACTGAGTCAGATATCATGCTGGCCGCAGTTTCCAATGCCATGGTCATTGGATTCAACGTCCGACCCAACCCTAAGGTCCGCGACCTGGCTGTTGAACAGAATATAGATATCCGGTTTTACGACGTGATTTACAACGTTGTCAGCGAGATCAAGGGAGCCATGGCAGGCCTGATGGACCCCAAGTACGAAGAGCATGTCCTGGGGCGTGCGGAAGTCAGGGAGGTGTTCACCATCCCGAAGATCGGGACTATTGGGGGCAGCTATGTGACCGACGGAAAAATCCAACGCGGCCAGCTTGCTCGGCTGCTTCGTGAAGACGTCGTGGTCTACAGCGGAAAAATTGGGTCTTTGCGTCGCTTCAAAGACGACGTCAAAGAAGTACAAAACGGATATGAGTGCGGGATCGGGATTGAAAACTTCAACGATATGAAAGTCGCCGACGTGGTTGAGTGTTATGAAGTGGAAGAGATTCAGCAGGTTATAGAATGAGATAGCCAGGCACATATTTATGGTTGTCGGAATTAGCACAATCGTTTTGAGGATTCCCGGAAATACCTCACTGAAGGGTAAGCGCAAAGTCGTTAAAGGTGTCATTGCCCGCCTTCAAAACACCTTCAACGTGTCGGCAGCCGAAGTTGGCGCCAATGACAACCACCAGCGTGCGGAAATAGGCCTGGCTTTTGTAGGGAATGATAGAAGGCGGATCAACTCCAAGTTAGACAAGGCGTTGAACTTTGTTGAGTCCATGGAAGTGGCTGAAATCATCGATTCGGAAATGGAGATTATCAACCTGTGATCCGTTTCAAAAGAGCACAGAGGGTAGGGGGGGAGGTACAGAGGGAACTGTCTGATCTTTTGTTGAAGGAGATCGGGGATCCCCGGCTGCATGCTGTAACGATCATGCATGTAAACATTACTGACGATCTCAGATCGGCTCGTATCTTCTTCAGCACCTCCGAAGGACAGGAGAAAAAGGGAGAAGCGCTGGCCGGGTTCAAGAGCGCTTCGGGATACCTGAGGCGGGAGCTAAGTCAGCGCCTTGAACTCAGATACATGCCGGCGCTTGAGTTCTACTACGACGAAAAATTTGAAGAAGCGATAGCAATAAACAAGGTGCTGAAGTCAGTCCTTGAATAACAAGAAACTGGAGTATTGGAGTACTGGAGTACTGGAAAAACAACAAAAGCGTGTTGCCGGTCTTTGGTCCATTACTCCATTACTCCAAGAGGATCCTTTGGCTTGCAGGGATGATATTTGATGGACGGGATCATCATCATAGACAAACCGCGTGACATGACCTCTGCCCAGGTGGTTGCACGAGTAAAAAGGATCTCAAAAGCCAGGAAGGCAGGCCATACTGGTACGCTCGACCCATTTGCCACCGGGGTGCTCGTCTGCTGCATCAACAAGGCGACGCGGCTTGCCCAGTGTCTTGTGTACGGACAGAAACGATACAAAGGAGTGATGAGGCTTGGGATTCGAACGGACACCCAGGATTTTACGGGTCGTGTTGTTTCACAGGAATATGATCTGACGGTGACCGGCGAAGATGTGCGCCAGGCCTTCCGCGGGTTCTTGGGTGTGACATCCCAGAATCCCCCTGCATATTCTGCCCTGAAACACAATGGGGTCCCACTTTACAAGCTGGCTCGGCAAGGGACTGTCGTACAGAAGCCTGCCAGGCCGATTTCTATCTACGGGCTGGAAGTTGTTGACGTCAGCTTGCCGGATGTCAGCTTTGAAGTGTGCTGCAGCGGGGGGACCTATGTTCGTACCTTGTGCGCTGATATCGGAGAGGCTTTGGGGTGCGGTGCCCATTTGACGGAACTGTGCCGAACCGAAACCGGCAAGTTCAGTTTAGAGGAAGCCATATCCTTGGAAGTGTTGGCAGAGGTGGCAGCAAGAGGAGCAATCTCAAAGCACGTCGTACCAATGAACGTTGCCCTGAGAGGTATGCCGTGTATTTCGGGTGATGATGAGCTCGTGCAAAAAATTCAACTGGGCCGTCCGGTAACCGAGACAGAAGTCACACCCGTGGCAGCGGAAGCTTGGCCGTGGATCAAGGTGACCGATGACGCCGGGAACCTGGTGGCTGTTATGCATTCAAACAAGAAAGATGGCGTGTATCCATACGCCTGTGTATTCCAGCGTCCGGAATCGTGAGCCGTTATCCGACGTGCTCTTATCCATAACGAATAACAAAAGTAACCAATAACTAAAAAGGGAGGTTTTCAAAGTGGGTCTAGCAGTCGAAGAAAAAAAGGTGTTGATTGATCGGTTCAAGCTCCATGAGACAGATACGGGATCTCCAGAGATCCAGATTGCCCTTCTAACCCAGCGGATCAGCTATCTGAACGAGCATTTCAAGATCCACCGCAAGGACCATCATTCCCGAAGAGGATTGCTGAAACTGGTTGGGCAGCGACGGAGATTGTTGAACTACCTGAAAAGTATAGATATCCAGCGCTACCGGGAGATTATCGGTGCCTTGGAGCTCCGGAAATAGTTTCGGAGGTTCGACGCGACAATAGGCCTGAGCTAGGTCTTTGTCAGGTGACAAATAACAAATTTAAGGAGAATGAATATGGAATTATCTTTTAGAGGGGAAGTTGGTGATCGTACCCTCACTATTGGGACAGGAAAGATGGCCCGACAGGCCAGCGGCGCTGTCACGGTGACATATGGGGAGACCATCGTTTTGGTGACAGCCGTTTCCACGGACGAGAAGCGCGAAGGGATCGATTTTGTCCCTTTGACTGTCGAATATCAGGAAAAAGGATACGCGGCCGGGAGGATTCCGGGCAACTACTTCCGGAGGGAGATCGGACGACCGAGCGAAAAGGAAACCCTCACGGCACGAATCATCGATCGGCCCATGAGGCCCCTTTTTCCAAAAGACTACAGGCATGAGACACAGGTGATTGCCACAGTGCTTTCTGTTGATAAAGAGAATGATCCGGACATTTTGGCGGTCACGGGCGCCTCGGCAGCTTTGGAGATATCTGATGTCCCTTTTGCCGGACCGATCGCCTGCGTGCGCGTGGGTCGCGTCGACGGTCATTTCAAAGTCAATCCCACCCGTGAGGAACAGAAAAGCAGCGACATCAACCTGATCGTGGCAGGGAGCAAAGACGCCGTGGTCATGGTAGAAGGAGGGGGTCTCTTTGTCGGCGAGGAGGATATGCTGGAGGCGATTTTCTTCGGCCACAGCGCCTTACAACCGATTATTGACATGCAGATCAAACTCAAAGAGGCAGTGGGCGTACCGAAACGCCCAGCGCCCGTCGTTGAAATTGACGAGTCCCTGAGCAAAAAAGTGGAAGCCCTGGCTGCGGATCGGATCAAGGAAGCCATACGGATACCCGAAAAGATCAAGCGCCGTGACGCATTGAAGGGGGTACAAGTCGATGTCCTGGCAGCCCTTGGAGATGAATACGCCGATCAAAAGGGACAGGTGAAGGAAGTATTCCATGCCCTTGAACGTCGTATCATGCGGGACCTGGCCGTTGTAGAAGGTCAACGTATAGACGGGCGCAAGTTCGATGAAATTCGCGACATCACCTGTGAAGTGGGAGTGCTACCCAGGACCCATGGCTCAGCACTCTTCACTCGTGGCGAAACCCAGGCCCTTGCAGTGATGACGCTCGGTTCTATGGGAGATGAGCAACGGATTGAAACCTTCGATGGGAACGAATTCAGGCCGTTTATGCTTCACTACAACTTCCCTCCCTATTCCGTTGGCGAGGCAAGGCGCGTGGGAGGCCCGGGTCGGCGTGAAATCGGGCACGGCGGGCTATCCACGCGCGCAGTGGAAAAGGTTTTGCCTGCCAAGGAATCCTTTGACTACACAATCCGCATTGTATCAGAGATCCTGGAATCAAACGGCTCTTCCTCAATGGCAACGGTGTGTGCAAGCAGCCTTGCTCTTATGGATGCCGGAGTGCCGGTGACTGCTCCTGTGGCCGGGATTGCCATGGGGCTCGTCAAGGAGGGGGATAAGGTCCTGATATTGTCTGACATCCTGGGTGATGAAGACCACGTGGGAGATATGGACTTCAAGGTGGCGGGCACGCGCGAGGGGATCACCGCCTTGCAGATGGACATCAAGATTCAAGGCCTGTCCAAGCCGATCATGCAACAGGCACTGGAGCAGGCAAGAAAAGGACGCCTTTTCATCCTTGACAAGATGGAAGAAACGATCAAGGGGTCCCGGGCAGAAATTTCTCCCTACGCGCCTAAGATTGTGTCCATACAGATCAACCCGGATAAGATACGTGACATCATTGGCCCCGGGGGCAAAGTGATCCGGGCCATCCAGGCTGCAACAGACACCAAGGTTGACATTGAGGATTCCGGTATTGTGAAGATCGTTGCTGTTGACAAAGAAGCGAGTGATAGGGCCCTCCAGATGGTCAAGGATATTGTCCAGGAGGCTGAGGTTGGGGCCATCTACGAAGGGACTGTTCGCAAGATCATGGATTTTGGCGCCTTTGTGGAAATCTTTCCAGGCACCGACGGACTGGTACACATATCCCAACTCGATTCAAAGCGCGTCAATAAGGTCACTGATGTTTTGAAAGAAGGCGACAAGGTTACGGTCAAGGTTCTCGAAGTAGATCGTGATGGCAAGATTCGCCTGAGTCGGAAGGCAGTAATAGAGGATCAAGAACATGCCTCACGGGAGTAACAAAACAGTCCTGGACAATGGCATCAGAATCCTGACCAAGCAGATGCCCCATGCCCGGTCCGTTGCAATGGGGGTCTGGGTCAATGTGGGTGCCCGAGACGAAAGGGCAGAAGAGGCGGGGCTTTCCCACTTCATAGAGCACATGATCTTCAAGGGGACCGAAAGACGAACGGCCCTTCAGATTGCAAAGGAGTTTGATGCCATTGGCGGACAGTGTAATGCCTTCACCAGCAAAGAGAATACATGTTACTATGCCAAGGTGATGGACACCCATGTGAATACGATGGTGGATCTTCTGTCTGACATTTTTTTGAACTCCGTCTTTGATCCTGACGAGGTAGAACGGGAGCGACAGGTGATCCTTCAGGAAATCAAGATGGTGGAGGATATACCGGATGAACACGTCCACGTCCTGCTTGCCCGGAACATCTGGGGAAACCACCCCTTGGGTCGTTCTATACTGGGAACCTGGGACACGGTCACAAAATTCGATTCCAATGCGATAAAGACAAGTTTCAATCAAGCCTACCAGCCTGAACGGATCGTCATTACAGCAGCCGGAAACCTGCAGCATGAGTCATTTGTGGAACTAGCAGCGGGGGCCTTTGGCATCGTTGGGAAAGAGAATGACTTTCCGGAGCGCACCCGACCTACTATGGGTTGGGTGACCACAGCCCACCCCAAGGATTTGGAGCAGGTCCACATCTGTTTTGGGACGGAGGGGGTTCACAGTTCGGACCCAAGGCGCCATGCGTGTGTGCTTCTGAATGTGGTTTTGGGGGGCAACATGAGTTCCAGGCTCTTTCAGGAGATCCGGGAACGCCGGGGCCTTGCCTACGCGATTTATTCCTTTGCCTCGTCTTATTGTGATAGCGGCCTCCTGGGAGTCTATGTCGGTGTGGCCAAGGACAGCACCGAGGAGGTGATACGCCTCATCATGAGAGAGATGAATCGGTTCAAGGAAGAACCCGTCGACGGTGCTGAGCTCAGAAATGCCAAGGAACACCTCAAGGGCGGATTGTACCTTGCTACTGAAAGCACCGACACCCAGATGACCCGCCTCGCACACAACGAGATCATCTTTGGGCGTCACATACCCCTTCAAGAGGTGGTGGATGAAATCGAAAAGGTAACGGCAGAGGACATCATAGCGCTGGCACAGGATATATACAAGGACGGGTCCGTGTCGATGTCGCTCCTGGGACCTGTTGATGGGAATGTGGCGTATCAGGATCTGCTGGTCTCCTGAGCGCACCTGCAATTGACGATTGACGATTGATGATTGATGATTGTAAAACACCAGTAACTAATGCCCGCCGACCAGCCTAAAATTCAGATACGTCGCCTCCACCCCGAGCAAGACTCAGACATCCCCTTACCCCGTTACATGACCCCACAATCCTCAGGGATGGATATTTGTGCTGCGACTGAAGAGAATCAAGTGATTCCAGTAGGTTCCATTGAGGTGATCCCCACAGGGGTTGCCATCGCCCTTCCTCCGGGCTTTGAGGCTCAAATACGGCCTCGAAGCGGTCTTGCTTTCAAGCATGGCATCAGTATCATCAATGCTCCAGGAACGATTGATGCTGATTACAGAGGCGAAATACGGATCGGGCTGATCAATCTTGGGCCAGAAGCGTATACCGTTCACCGCGGAGACAGGATCGCCCAGATGATCATTCAGAAAGTCTATCAGGCCGAATTGGAAGTGGTCGATACACTTGATGAAACTGACCGAAACGAGGGTGGCTTTGGACATACAGGGACTTAGAAGCCATTTCAAAACCCCATCTAGCGCCCGATGGCTGTGTTGCAGGACGGCTCAAAATGCTCACGCACTACCGTGTATGCTCCGCTTTTTCGCCGACCTGCGCCTTACCCTGGACCCTAACCTTATTCTTGAGATA
>JAQBAU010000046.1:0-11665 GCA_032126655.1 Desulfobacterales bacterium | reverse complement strand
CACCCATGGAATTCAAGATCGAGAAAGAAGTTTTGCTGGATGCTTTGACAAAAGCGCAGGGGATCACAGGAAAGAAAACCAGCATTCCGATAACGTCGAATGTTCTAATCTCTGCCAAGGATTCTGAGGTTTCCATACGCGCAACTGATCTGGAAATGGCCTTCAAGGCAGCATGTGTGGCTGAAGTGATCAAAGAAGGTTCAACAGCCGTTCCCTCAAGAAAACTCTACGAGATAGTCAGGGCCTTTCCGAGTGACACGCTTGTCATCAACGAGACCGAGAACAAATGGATACGGATAGCGGACAAAAATATAGAGTATAATATTGTTGGTATGGAACCAAATGATTTTCCTGGATTTCCTGATATTGAAGGGGTTGATTTTTTTGAAATAGGCGTGGACGCATTAAGCAATATGATTAACAAAACCATATACAGCGTGCTTGGGGATGAAGGTCGCGCCCAGTTGTCAGGGGTATGTTTCGAGAGTATTGTGAAGAAAGACGAAGCCAGGAAGATTCGAATGGTATCAACGGATGGACATCGCCTTTCCAAGATAGACTGTGATGTAGAAGAAGCAATGGGGGATTTGAAGCTGGAAAAAAGTGTAATTATACCAAAGAGCGGTATTGTTGAGGTCTTGAAACTATTGGAAAAGGGTGAAACCGTAAAGATTGGATTTAAGGATAATAATTTTGTCGTGGAAAAGGACAACGAGTTGCTCATCATTAGATTGATTGACGGGGAATTCCCAGATTACGAGATGGTAATTCCAAAACAGGGCAAGAGCGCAATGGTTGTCCAAAAGAAAGATTTTTTGATGATGTTGAGAAGGATGTCGATTCTCTCTTCAGACAAGTATCCCGGGGTTCGTTTTAAGATAACCAAGGGGCAACTCGAGGCCACAACAACAAACCCGGAGATAGGAGAGTCAAAAGAGGCAATTGCGTTATTGTATAAAGGACAACCGCTTGAAGTGGCTGTTAACCCCAGATACTTCATGGAGACGTTGAACAGCATGGAGAGTGACGAGGTTGTTGTGAGGTTTAAAGATGAGGTTAATCCGTGCACCATGGAAGGAAAGGGCGACCCGGGGTTTCTGAGTGTAATTATGCCCATGAGAGTATGAAGATGACATCCAAGGACAAAAAATACGACGCTGATAAGATAATGGTGCTGGAGGGGCTTGAGGCGGTCAGGAAAACCCCGTCCATGTACATTGGTAACGTGGATATTGAGGGGCTCCACCACCTTGTGTACGAAGTGGTGGACAACAGCGTAGACGAAGCACTAGCGGGATACTGCGACTCTATTAAGGTGACCATTGGCTCTGATAATGGGATTGCCGTAGATGACAACGGGAGAGGAATCCCCGTAGGGATTCACAAAACCGAGAAAATTCCAGCGGTTGAAGTGGTTATGACGAGACTTCACGCTGGCGGGAAGTTTGATCACGATTCCTACAAGGTTTCCGGCGGGTTGCACGGCGTGGGCGTGTCTGTCGTCAACGCCCTGTCGAGTTTCTTAGAGGTGGAGATTCGTCATGGCGGAAAGGTTTACCATCAGACCTATGAGAGGGGAAAGCCTAGTTCGGCATTAGAAGTAATAGGCAAGACCAAGAGAACGGGGACAAGGGTGCATTTCAGACCAGACCCAGAGATGTTTAAGGAGATTAATTATAGTTTCGACATTATATCCCAGCGATTGCGGGAGCTTGCCTTTTTGAACAAGGGCCTAAAGATTGCGCTTGAAGATGAGCGGACCGGAAAGAACAGAGAATACTATTATGAAGGGGGTATTGTATCCTTTGTAGAGTACCTTAACAAGGGAAGGATCCCGCTGAACAAAACCCCGATTTACATAGAAGCTGAAAGAAATGGAGTTTTCATAGAGGTGGCGATTCAGTACAATGACACCTATGCTGAAAGAATCTTCTCTTTTGCCAACAATATCAAAACGCAAGAAGGTGGCACCCACGTTGTGGGGTTTAAGTCGGCCGTTACGCGCACCATTAACCACTATGCCTCTACAAGCAATCTGCCCAAGAACCTGCAGGAGAAGATTGGTGGTGACGATGTGAGAGAAGGGTTGACCGCAATCATAAGCATAAAGCTGAAATTTCCCCAGTTTGAAGGGCAAACAAAAACCAAGCTTGGCAACAGCGAGGTCAAGGGGTTGGTTGAAACGTTGGTGAACGAGAAGCTTGCTTCGTTTCTGGAGGAAAATCCAAGTGTTGCAAAGAAGATAATAACAAAGGCAGTCGAAGCCGCGAGGGCAAGGGAGGCGGCCAGGCGCGCAAGGGATATGGCCAGAAAAAAAGGTTCCCTGTCAGATGGTTCGCTTCCCGGAAAACTGGCGGATTGTCAAGAGTCGGACCCGGCCAAGAGAGAGTTGTTTATCGTGGAAGGGGACTCGGCCGGCGGGAGTGCAAAGCAGGGAAGAGACCGAAAGTTTCAAGCCGTGCTCCCCTTGAAGGGGAAGATAATCAACGTGGAGAAGGCCCGATTTGACAAGATGCTGAAGAGCGAGGAGATTAAGACCCTGATCACAGCTCTTGGGACGGGCGTGGGGCGAGAGGAGTACAGCATTGACAGGCTGCGATACCACAGAATCATAATAATGACTGACGCAGATGTAGACGGATCACATATTCGAACCCTCCTCTTGACTTTCTTCTACCGGATGACGCCTGATCTGATTGACAGGGGTTATCTATACATCGCTCAACCACCGCTTTTTCGGGTAGGAAAGGGAAAAGAGGCAGTCTACATTAAGGATATGGCAGAGTTCGACGAGTTTTTGATGAAACGGGTCTGCCGCGACAAGGTAGTAAAGGGAGACGAGGGAGGTATTTCATTGGAAAAGGAAGCGCTGTATGCGTTTCTTGGAACCCTGATAGACTACGGCAAGCTGATCTGGCGACTGGAAAGGCGGGGGTACGGCAGGGAACTGATAGAGTTGTTGATGGAAAACAAGGTAGACAACAGGGACTTTCTGCAAGGCAAGGAGGGAATGACCAGTTTGGCAGAACGCCTGGGCTCAGAGGGGTATGAAGTTGGGGAGTTGCTCAGAGACGAAGAGCACAATGTGTACGAGTTGATCGTCGGAAGAGGGAACGGTGAGGTAAAGTGCGTAAAAGTTGGCTGGGAGCTTATTTCCTCTTCAGATTTCCAGAAGGCGATTGTGTGGTGGAAAGACGTTGCCTCTCTAGGCAAGCCTCCGTTTAAGGTCTATCAGGACGGCAAGGAACCGGTTCTGTTGGATGATAAAGAAGCGCTCCTCGTCTACCTTTTGAGGGAGGCCAAGAAAGGCCTGTCAATTCAGCGTTACAAAGGGCTAGGGGAGATGAACCCTGATCAGCTCTGGGAAACAACCTTGGATCCGGAGAAGCGAACGCTATTGAAAGTGAAGATAGAGGACATGTTCGAGGCACACGACGTCTTCACGGTACTGATGGGTGACGAGGTGGAGCCCAGGCGGCAATTCATCGAGAGCAATGCCCTGGAGGTTCGGAGTCTGGACATATAACGCCCCGACAGGGGGCCTTTTGGCTTCATGCCTTTAGGGGTCAGGGTGTAATGAAAGTAGTTTCCATAGAAGCCAGGGACCTATCCGATGCATGGTTCCAATGTGTCTACGAGATTCTGGACAACGGGCACGAGTACGTCATCGATCATGGTAGCTACGCGGGACAGAAACGCTTGGAGTTTGACTATGTGACAGTTCACATCAGGTATCCTGGTGTGCGGCCCCTGATCCCAGATATTCCGGCATCTCTGGGAATACCGAATCCGGTTGCCGACGGATATGTTGAAGAGTATCTTCCATATCTCATGACGCCGGCCAAGCAGCCGAACGAGGACTATACCTACGGAGAGCGCCTTGCCGGTTGGGCACATCTTGTCTCGGGGGACGGGCAGGCACCGACAGCCAACACATTGAAGGAGAAGGTTGCGGTGCATGTGGTCAATCAGATTGAGGAAGTTATCGAAATGTACAAGACGAAGGGGTACGGAACAAATCAAGCTGCGATGAGCGTTTCTGCTCCGTCGGATATTTTGCTCGGAGACCCACCCTGCCTGCGCCACATCGATACACGTATCCGCTACGGGAAACTCCACTTCATGGTCTATTTCAGGTCGTGGGATTTGTGGAATGGATTCCCGGCCAACCTGGGCGGCATTCAGCTCCTTAAGGAGTATATGGCAGGAGAGATAGGAGTTGAAGACGGTGAAATTGTTGCGGCCAGTAAAGGACTTCATCTCTACGATTATGTCTGGGAGCTGGCCCAGCTCCGCACGATGCGGACCTGAGGGGCCCGGAAGCCTAATTGTTAAGAATGTCAAAGAGATAGGCTAGATGATCACGCGCATCTTGTTGCTTTCCCGAACGACCTTGGTTCCTACGGAGGTTGCACACAAGGCGCACAAATACTCGTACTTGTCTCCTTCGGGAAGGACCAGAAGTAAGCGCTTGCGGACAGGAACCGCTTGACCGCATTTGGGGCAGTACAGCTCAGTGGCGTCGAATTCCTTGAACGATTCTGCCGAACGAGACTGTCCTGAAGCACGCGGGCGTCGATCTACAAAGAATCTGTGTTGCATGGCCTTAAGATCCCGGTGTTCATAGAGTGGAAAGAATATAGTCGTTCGGCTATACATTGTCAACCCGCGCACATTGAGAAACGCGGAGGCAGCGGGATGGACAACCTTATGGAATTGCAATCTTTGTCAGAGACTGGAGGGGCGGTTGGATGGCACCAAACAAGATCGATCATATCGGGATCGCAGTCATAGACCTTGAATTGGCGAAGGCGTTCTACGCTGGGTCCCTCGGCCTGAGTGTGGAGCACGAAGAGGCGTTGGGGGACATGAAAATCGCTTTTATCCCCGTAGGAGAAGTGAAACTCGAGCTGATCCAGTGTACTTCGGATGACGGCGTGATTGCCAAATTCATTGCTAAAAAAGGCGAGGGAATTCACCATATTGCATATGCTGTGGAGGATGTGTCTTCCGCCCTTGAAGCACTCAGGGCTCAAGGGGTGAAGCTCGTGGATGAGACGCCGAGAACGGGTGCCCATGGGACAGAAGTCGCTTTTGTGCATCCGAAGAGCACCTTTGGTGTGTTGACTGAGCTTGTAAGCGGGGGGAGAAAAGAGCAAGGGGCTTGACATAAGTGAATTGATATGCGTAAACTTTATGTTTCGGTGTTTGGAGCACCGCATTCTACAGAAAAGGGAGAGGAATTCTACAGAAAAGGGAGAGGAAGCGCCAAATAGTCTGGCACGAAGGTGACTGCAAATGAAACGAACTTATCAGCCGAGTCGAATCAAACGTCGTAGAGACCATGGATTCCTGTCAAGGATGTCCACAAAACAAGGGAGACGAATCATCAATCGCCGTCGTGCAAAAGGGAGAAAACGCCTAGCCGTGTAAAGGGTCTGAGAAACCGTGCGAACTTTTTCGTTAGGAAAGGGAGAGCGTCTTCCAAGGCCGAAAGATTTTCAAGAATTGATTAAGGGGGGCACAAGGATAGACTCTGACTGTTTCGTCGTACTCTATGCCCCAAACGGTCTTGGGAGATCACGCTTAGGAGTTACTGTCAGCAAGAGGGTTGGGCGTGCCGTGATACGCAATCGCGTTAAGCGATTGGTGCGAGAGCATTTTCGTCAGCACAAGGGTTTGTTCAGTGACAGCTATGATGTGAACGTCATAGCAAAAGGTGGCATCTCTGATCTGTCGTCTGGGCGGGTTAGAGGAGCGCTGGATGGTGTCGTTCGAGATATATTAAAGGATTGCAAGCATGAGGCCGTTTCTGCTGGCACTCATTAGAGCCTATCAATACATCCTTTCACCAATTTTCACACCGGCTTGTCGCTTTCACCCAACCTGCTCGGAGTATGCGTTTGATGCCATAAGACGTCACGGCGCATTGAGGGGGTCCTTGATGGCCCTGGCAAGAATCGCACGGTGTCATCCCTTTCACCGCGGCGGATTTGATCCTGTTCCGTAGAGACGGGCAGGGTCAGGCACGCAAGTCAAGCCCTTTCCAAAAGTCTTTTCTGTTCGAGGAGAAGTGATCCATGTCAATGGAAGTGAGGATGTTGTTGGCTATCGTTTTGTCCTTTTCGATTTTTCTATTGTACCACGTGTTGTTTGTAAAAGAGCTCCCGGCGCCCGTGGATCAGAAAGGTGCAGTTCAGGAGACACAAGAAGTAGAAGACCAGTCAGTTGCAGGGCTTGAAGATGTGAAAACGTTGGATGAGGAGCCATCACAAGAATCATTACCAGAAGAAGTTGTGGTCGCAACGCCGGCCCAAGAGGGGAGAACAATTGCTGTCTCGACACCGCTGTATTTAGCCGAGTTCACGGAGAACGGTGGGACCCTTAAGAGCTTCAAGCTGAAGAAGTATAGAGAGTCTTTGGAACCCGGGTCTCCCTTGAAAGAGCTTGTCAAATTGCCGGAAGACCCCAGAGGGACCCTAGTCGTCTCCTTCATGGGACAGCAAGTCATTGGGTTAAGGAGTGCTGTATTTGATGCTGGTGTGGAAGGGGATTTTGTGGACATCACCGAAGGCCAGGAACATCTGTCCTTTGCGTGGAGATCATCAGATGGCGTGGCGATCCAAAAAAGCTACACATTTGCAGCAGACACCTATGAAATAGGTCTTGAAATCAAGGTCAGGAATTTATCTTCAGAGCCCATAGATGACAACCTGGCCATTTCGTTAAGGAACAGTTTTGGAGAGGATTCCGAGTCACGATACGTCTTTTCGGGTCCGGCGGCTTTCATCGACGGAAAACTTGAGGAGATCAAGATTGGTAAGATCGATGATCAAGATAAATACACAGGCCACATAGGGTGGGTGGCCCTGGTTGATCGCTACTTTTTGTCAGCGATCGTACCGAAAGAGCCACGAGAGGCCGCCTTAAAGATGGCAAAGCCCTCGGACGTCCTCAGGACGACTTACATAGACCCTTCCGGGCCTGTACCCCCCCAGTCGGAGCGAACCTATCAATACAAGGTCTATTTTGGGCCCAAAAGCCTTGAGACCCTTGGTTCCGTAGGGGCGGACCTTACACGAATCCTTGATTTTGGATTTTTTGACATCATTGCCAAGCCACTACTCCATGCCATGAACTTCATCTTCCGGTACATTCCAAACTATGGGGTGGTCATCATTATCATTACGATTATCGTCAAGTTGCTTTTCTGGCCGCTGAGCAACAAAAGCTATCAGTCCATGAGCCAGATGAAGAAGCTGCAGCCAAAGATGGCGGAGATTAAGGCAAAATACAAGCATGACAAGAAACTGATGAACCAGGAAATGATGAACCTTTACAAGCTGTACAAGGTGAACCCCCTGGGTGGCTGTCTCCCAATGGTTTTGCAGATACCTGTGTTCTTTGCGTTTTATAAGATGTTGTATCAGGCCATCGAACTGAGACATGCACCGTTTTGGTTGTGGATCAATGACCTGTCTGCGCCTGACCGCCTGTTCCACTTTCACTTCACGGTACCTCTAATGACACCACCCTACGGGATTCCCGTGTTGACCCTTGTTATGGGGGCATCGATGTTTCTTCAGCAGAAGATGTCTCCGCCACCCGGGGACCCCACGCAGGCCAAGATGATGATGTTTATGCCAATCTTTTTTACGTTCATATTCATAAATTTTCCGTCAGGGCTTGTCTTGTATTGGCTCGTAAACAACATCCTTTCAATGGTTCAGCAGAAGTACGTGAGCAAGAGAACCGCTTGATGACGGAGGTGGCAATCCAATGCTGGCTATCTACGAATTTGAAGGAAAGACAAAAGAAGAGGCTATTAGGAGCGCATGTGAAGAGCTCGGGGTTTCAGAGGAGAAACTTAAAATTGAAGTGCTGTCTTACGGCTCAACCGGCATATTCGGACTTGTTGGTGCTAAAAAGGCCCAGGTAAGGGTAACCCTGCGGGATGCTTCTGGGGCCAAAAGGGATGTTCAAAAGGCCAAACCCGATGTTACTGAACCCAAAAGGGATGTTCAAAAGGCCAAGCCCGATGTTACTGAGGCCCAAGGCGATGAGGAGGCTTCAGACGCCGAGGAGGACATAGAAGCCGTTGGCGAAACAGCCCGTAGCACTTTGGAGGGGATCCTTTCCTATGTTGTGGATGATGCGACCGTGGCTGTGGCGAAACATCCCGACAACATTAGACTTAAGATAGAAGCAAGCAATCCCGCCATCCTGATAGGAAGGCACGGCAGGACGCTGGATGCCCTCCAATACCTTGTTCGTAAGATTGTTCGCAAGAAGCACAACACAAAAATGCGAATCTCCTTTGACGTTGAAGGCTACAGGGATCGACGGAAGGAGTCACTTACGCAACTGGCGCTACGTTTGGGTGAAAAGGTCAAGCTTTCCGGGAAACCGGCTACGATCAGCCCCATGAACGCCTACGACCGAAGAATTGTGCACATTGCACTCAAAGATAACACCTTGGTCAAGACACAGAGCAAGGGTGGCGGGGAATTTAGAAAGCTGGTAATATTTCCACAGAAGAAGCAGCAAGACAGATGATTCGCCCCTTGTTGAAGCAGGGCCTTAGGAAGACGTTCAACCGCAATTAAACTGCCTTGCCGAAAGCTTCAGATGGAAGGCGCTTTCTCCGCACTTCGGTGTAAAAGACTGCTGGCCTTTTTGCATGGCCGATTCGGGAGAACAGCACCACCACTTGGCACATAAAACTCGATGGACATGGGCACGGCGAGCATGCCGACCGCATAGCAAGAAGCTCCAGACGAAAGGCGAAGCGCAACACAGCAGATGGACTTCTTGCAAAGCGGTGTATTCTATGGATTATGGATAGCGATACAATAGCCGCAATTGCCACCCCTCTAGGAGCCGGCGGTATCGGTGTCGTGAAGATCTCGGGGCCGCGGGCTATCTCCATAGCGCTTCCACTCTTGTACCCACCAAAGGATCTACATCGCCTTCAAACCCACCACCTCTATTACGGGTCTATTATACATCCTGAAGCAAAAAGGAGTCTGGATGAAGTCCTTTTTTCAGTTATGAGGGCCCCTAATACCTACACCAGAGAAGATGTGGTTGAGATTCAGGCTCACGGGAGCAGGTGTGGGCTGGGGGCGATCCTGGAGCTGGTCTTGAAACGGGGGGCGCGCCTCGCAGAACCAGGGGAGTTTACAAAGCGGGCTTTCCTGAATGGTCGCATTGACCTGAGCCAAGCCGAGGCTGTTATTGATCTAGTCAACGCCCAGACAGCGGAAGGCCTGGGGCTGGCTGCGAGACAGCTGGAAGGTCACCTTCTGGAATCGGTCGAGGCGATTCGTGCGCCACTCGAAACGATACGGGTTGAGGTAGAGGCTGCGATCGATTTCCCGGAGGATGTTGAGGATATTATCCGTCCAGACGTGTTTGCCGACACCATGACACGGGAGGTTATCACCCCCCTGGAGGAATTGCTGGATCACTACGATGAGGGGCACGTCTATCGGGAGGGAATTGCGGCCACGATTGTTGGACGTCCCAACGTGGGGAAGTCGAGCCTGATGAACAGGCTCCTTCAGAAGGAGCGTGCTATCGTCACCGCCATTCCCGGGACCACGCGGGATTTCATTGAAGAGACGGTCAATATTGGAGGGGTTCCCCTGAGGCTTATAGACACCGCCGGTCTGCACGATACGGAGAATGATTTGGAAGCGGCCGGGATCCGATTCACTAGACAACAATTGGACGAAGCAGACCTCGTCCTATTTATGGTCGATTGTAGCATCCCCTTAAGTGAAGAAGACGTGCGGATTTACGATTTGGTGCGGAGGCGAAAGACGATTCTGGTGATCAACAAAATAGACCTTGGAGACGGCCATATCGTCAGAACTATTGTTGAACACCTCGGGGGGCTTTCGTGGGTCGAGATCTCGGCCCTATACAATCAGGGCATTGAAAAACTGAAAGCCGCAATATTCGGGGAGGTGACACACCAGCGTGGGACCTCCGACCTTCCCTCTGTTGTGCCGAATTTGCGCCACAAGTTAGCCATTGAGAGGGGCTTGACAGCTGGTAGAGAAGCCGTGGAGGGGTTCAAGACACAACGGCCACCCGAGTTGGTCGCGGTTGATCTGAAGGAAGCCGTCGACGCCCTCGGGGAGATTACAGGCATCGTGACCACGGAAGAAATGTTGGATCAGATTTTCAGTCGGTTTTGTGTTGGGAAGTAATTATTCTTTTTCTTGTTCCACGTGAAACACCTCGGCTTCATCCCGCTCGGTCATTACTGAATACTCAATAGCTTCTCTTTTGAGGATATCATAGTAGGTCACGATATTTTGCACGTGAATAACGGGCTCGCGGCCACGGCAGTATCCAAAACGGCTCTTCGTGTAATACCTGGGTTCGCAGAGTAGGGGCAGGATCTTTTCCAGTGAAGACCACTTGTTTGGATCGAGATTCCTTCTGGAAGCTATCCTCCGGGCATCCAGGACATGGCCTTTTCCTACATTATATGCGGCGAGGGCTATGCGGGTCCTATCCGGCTCAGGGGCCTTGTCGTACAGGTCGTGGAGCTCCCTGAAGTATCGCACCCCTCCCATGATGCTCTCTCGGGGGTTAATCCGGTTTTCGATTCCCATATCTTCAGCTGTAGGCAGGGTGAGTTGCATCAGACCCTTCACCCCGGAAAAGCTTTTGGCCCAGGGGTTGAACTGGGATTCCTGATAGATAAGGGCGGCTACCAGGCGCCAATCGAATCCGTACAGGTCAGAGGCCTCCTTGATAGCCTTTTCGTATCTTGGAAGGCGGGTCTCTATCCTCTCCTGAAATCTCTTGATATCCAGGCGATCAAACCTTTCCACGTTGGCGTAGTACCGGCTGTATATGTCTACAAAGGTGCCGTCTTCCTTAATTTTTTTAAAGAACTTGTTTATTTTCCCAAGAAGTGCCCTTTCTCTCTTTGCCACGGCCCAGCCCAGGAACTGGGGTATCTCCACTGGAAAGGCAATGCGAATGTCAGGGTAATAACGACGGTTCAATTTTGCCACATTCGAGTCCGCGATGGTGATGTCGATTTTCCGGTTGGCCACGGCCTCAATCAGTGTCTCAGTGAGCACATCTTCGTGTAAGACAATCCGCACATCCAGGCCTTCCTGCTTGAGCTCTCTCAACCTTTCTTCGTAAGATGTTCCTCGACGGACGTGTACGCTTTTCCCTTCCAGGTCCTCTTTGGTTCTGATTTCCGTATTGTTCTTGTGTACGATGACTTTCTGTTGAACGGAAAGGTATTCTCTTGAAAAATCAGCCACGTCAGACCTTGGGGGAGTTTTTGTCATGCTTGCGGCCACGAAGTCTCCGACCCCCTCCTCCAGCGATGGAAGCAAGTCGTCCCATTCGGCCACTTTCACCTTGAGTTCAACCCCCAAAAAATCAGCAAAAGCTTTTGCCAGGTCGTACTCAAAGCCCATGTCCTGGCCCCTGTAAGTGTAGTAACAGTGTGCATTGTTCCGGGTGATTACCGTAATGGTTCCTGTTTCTTCGATTCTCTTCATGGCCTCGTTTTTGCTGCAAGCGAAAACGCACAGCAAAACCATGACCATGAAGACCAGCCATCTCTTCACGGGTACGGCAAGGGTTCTTTCAATCATTGATGCGCGCATCAAGGGGGCCATCTGAT
>JAQBAU010000045.1:0-4351 GCA_032126655.1 Desulfobacterales bacterium | reverse complement strand
GCTTTAAAAGACTGGAAATGATCTGCATGTTGTTCTTAACCCGATGGTGAATTTCACTTAAAAGAATTTCCTTCTCTTTTAGTGATGCCTTAATTTGGTCTTCGGCGAGTTTTCGGTCAGTAACGTCGCGGTCAATGCCACTGTAGCCAATCAGATTGCCCTCAGCATCAAGAATCGGTTCGGCGGTGGTCTCCAAGAATCTTATAGATCCATCCTTATGTTGCCAGCACAGGACATTGCCTTTCCAGCCCCTTTTCTGTTCCTTCGCCTTTTGGAACCACTGTTGATTACGTTTCCGGTCTTCAGAGTGCATCAGACTATCGGCTGAAGTGCCCAATATCTCTTGAACCTCATACCCCAGGATCTGTTTTATCGCCTTGTTAGAAAATGTTTGGCGGCCTTCTACGTCGCACGTCCAAACCCAATCAGGGGTGGATTCTACGAGAAGACGATACTTGGTTTCACTCTCCTGCAACGCCTCCTCGGCCAGCTTGCGCTCGGTGATATCTATGCCGTATAGGTTTGTGTAACCGGCATCGGCAATCGGCGTAAAAGCGAACGAGTATACCCGCTTGCCGTGTTTGAGATCGATCAATAGCTCCGATTCGCTGTTCATGACCTCAGAGACGACATCCTTCAGCATGGATGGAACGCTCTGGCCTACTTGCAGATGCCACTCCGACAGCAGGCTCAAGCCGGCTTGGTTGATGTAGAGCAGCTTACCATCTCGGGCGATGCGCAAGACCGGAGTGGGATTTTCGGATGGGAACCTGGCCAGGTTTTGTATTTCTTTTTCCAACTGCTTGCGCTCGGTGATGTCTTGGAAGGTTCCGAACAATTTTAGGGTCTTGCCTTGTTTCTGAATCGCTTCTCCCTTAGCCCGTACCCAGAGATGATTCCCCTTGGCGGTGATGAACCTTAGTTCCAGGTTGAAAGGTTCCCCGTGATCAATCGCTTCTTGCACGGCTTTTTCAATATGAGGTCTTGATTCCGGGTGGTAGAAGTTAATTCCTTTCTCCACATCGGGATTGAAAGAAAAATCCACTTCGTGAATGCGGTACACCTCTTCCGTCCAGATCTGCTGCAACGTATCAACATCGAATTCCCATCCCCCGACTTTTGCCATCTTGCCTGTTTCGTTCAGAATTCTCTCGCTCTCCCGCAGCGCCTCCTCGGCCTGCTTGCGGTCGGTGACATTCCTGAAATACCCGATCAGGCCGTCAACCCGGTCCTGAGCGTCAAATCTGGGGACATAGGTTCCATTGAAATATTCTGTTTCGCCTTTCGGAGAAACCAAAGACGTTTCAAGGTGTACCGGCTTGCCGGTTTCCAGCACTTGGGTTTTGATTTTGGTGAGCTTGTCGGCTTCTTCCTTCGACAGGAAATCATAATCGGTCTTTCCAAGTATATCCTGTTCTTTCAGACCCAACTGGGGATTGACGACCAGCGAGTAACGGAGTTCGCTGTCCTGAATCAAAATGTGGTCGGGTGTGTTTGAGGCGATCGTTTTGAACCGTTCCTCACTTTCCCGTAGCGCCTCCTCTGCCCGCTTTCGGTCGGTGATGTCGTGGAGGATGCAGTGGGTCTGTTTAAATTGCCCACGCTCGTCGTATCCGATTCTACCGTCAACATGCACGATGATTGTGGAACCATCTTGCTGAACCATCTGCATATCCGCATGGGCCTCTCCAGTCTCTATAAACCGCGGGAAGCGTTGTTTATACCCGTCCACCTCATGTGGGGCAAGAAAATCACCAAACCAGCGTCCGATCACTTGGTCACGCGAATATCCCATCAGATCAAGCCAAGCATTGTTGACGTCAATAATACATCCTTCCTTATCTAAAGAGTGATAGCCCAACGGTGCTTGTTTGAAAAGACGCCGAAAACGCTCCTCGCTCTCCTGCAACGCCTCCTCCGCCCGCTTGCGCTCGGTAATTTCACTACTTAATTGCTCATTTGCTTTAGATAGTTCGGTAGCACGTTTTTCTAAATAAACACTGTTGTTGTGCAAGCTCACCGACATAGTGTTAAAAGAGTCTGTCAATTGACTTAATTCCCTTCCATTTGGCAAAGGAATTTCTTCGCCAAGATGTTTACTATCCATAGCAATTTTATGAGCCTTTTCTTGTATCTTAGTTAAGGGTGAAAAAATGAATCGCTTAGCTATCAACAACAGTACTCCAAAGATACATCCCAAAGTTATTAGTAGCACCGCAGAAAGTTTTACGGAGAAACGGTTAGCCTTAGCGTATGCAGATGATACAGGTATACGTATAGAAATAATAGATGGAATCTCACCTATCTTGTGGTGGAAACCCCGCTCTGAACCGTAGTCCTTCACCAAACCCAGAGGCGCTTTGTCTGGGGTACTATGACAACGTAGACAGGTCTCTTGCATTGCCTCGCCTGGTCGCAAGACAACAAAGTGGGGTTTACCGTCCAAAATTCTAACACCCGATCGGGTCGAAATCTTAGGGTCCCTATTTATTTCATCAATGAATGACTTCTCGTAAGCATTTGCCTCGTTCTCAGGGTTACGCGCATTAATGGCAGATTGATTGTAGTAAAAATCACCAAGATTAAGAGACTGAAAGATTTTCTCAATCTCCCTTATAGCATAACCCGAAGACATCCAGGCAGGCTCGAAATAGGATTCAGAATGAATAGAATTGGTCAATTGAAATAGTTTGGGTTTTAGTTGATAGGTGAAAAAATTATGGGTAGCAAGGTTGTGGTCAAGAATAATGTGCGCCTTGTCTTCTGCCTCAATCAGAGCCTGTTTCTTTGTCTGGTAGTTTATAAAGGCAATAAGTATTGCTCCCACTACCACAAACAAAATGTACGTCCAAATAAAGACCCGAGTGCTAATTTTCATTGGGTTTTTTTGCATAGCCATGCCCATTTCCACCATATTGTTGGTAAGAAGTTTAGAGTATTCTAACCGGCACCACTCTTGACTATTCCGATATTGTCACTTCTGTTTAAAATTCTTTTAACATGCTTTTCCAAAAACATGTTCTATCTCCAACTCCTTGACCCTTTCTTGTAGCTCCTCATGGCTTGGTTTTTAGCCATTAGGAAGCCCACCAATGCCCTCAAAATAGAAAAGCCCATACGCTTTTGTGCATCGGATACCATGCATGAGCTTTTGTTAATCCATGAAGGGCTTTATTTTCATCACTAGAGGCCATGATTCTTATTAAGACCTTGAACCTTGGTTAGGGAGTTGCCGATTCATAGTTTGCATTAATCTTAAGTATGACAAAATTCCATGATTCTTGCATTATACTTGAATCGCGGTAAATTTAACAATACTGATGATATTATTCATTTCCAGAGTGCAAAAGTGAACCGCGCTGCTGCAGGGTGTTGTGAGATCAGGAAGAGGTCAGGTGGTGTCCGAAAATGATTATCCCCACCATATCAGATAAAAGGGTTCAAGATCAAGATATTGTGTTCGGTTAAGCACGGTGCGTTTGGAGATATCTTGCAAGTATCTATTTTCACGCAAAAAGAGATACGATAATGATATCGCAAAAATTACAGCCTGTCCATTTTTGGATTTACTCGCCATAAACACAACCTGAGCCAATTCATTCTTGCTCATATATCCCCAACACAAAACCCCCACCTCTGTTTGAAATGGGGTTTATATTTATTCCGCAGCAACCTCAATTGAAGGAAATATAAATATTCTATCGGTGGTCTCATGAAGCCTACGAACTATATTGTCAGCGCTTTGGTCATCTCCTCTTCAGACCCAACCTCAACCAGCAGCTCCTGAGCAATTTCGACTTTTTCGTTTTTGATCCAGAATCGGCCGAACGGTTTGATCTCCAAAAAGATAGAATCATCTCCGGAATGATTTGGGATTATCGCTTCGCTTAGGTTGTCAACCAGATCCTTTTGCCGGTCCAACCCATAATCGCGCGGCCGTATCTGAATTTGCTCGGTCTTGCCGGAGGTGTTGACGACAACCAGGGTGTGGTGGTCCTGACAAACATTGTGAATGATTGCAACCGATGGGTGGGAAGCGTCGACCACAAGCCGGGCCTCGTTGCCGCGGGGACTGAAAGCAGGATCCGAATCGACCAGGGCAATACTGTTGTTCATCTGTTTGGCGATCCAGCATTCCACATTGGAGGGATCGCTGATAAGCTGCTCGAGTTTGATGCGATCCGATTTGGTTCTTTTGATATTTCTCAGTTCTCCGGTTTGTTTGACCAATTCATGATCATTTTTAAGCCCCATCAAATCATTAAGATATACCGCTTTTACGTTGCGGCCCATCAGCGCCAAAGCCAGTGTTTTGAACGCCATATATCTTTTCACTTCCCAGACCGGGTTG
>JAQBAU010000044.1:0-14874 GCA_032126655.1 Desulfobacterales bacterium | reverse complement strand
CCCACTGTGACAGCGAGCCAGGGTCTGGGCCAGGGTGAGCTAAAGTGCCTAAAGTTAAAAAACAAGAAGAATCTAGTCTTTGGCCTACAACAAAGACATAGCGCCAATAGCCTTTAACGATAGGCACTCTAGGCACTTCAGTTCACTCATCCCACAGGAACATAATCCAGGGCCCCTGGGTTTTCCACGGAGGATAGGTCGCCAGGGTCCAGGCCCAAGTATTTGTTCCGGATCGCTTTTCTCACAATCTTCATCGACCTGGTCCTGGGAAGGTCAGGGACGATCTCAACAGCCCTGGGCCTCAGGTTCTTGCCCATGACCCTGGCCACTTGCCCGGCAAGGTCTCTCTTTAGCTCGTCTGAAGGCTCATATCTCTGCTTCAGAATCACAAAACAGACGATATCAGAACCTTTTATTTTGTCCGGCACCCCGATCACGGCCGATTCCAGCACGGCCTCATGATCCATGAGGGCAGACTCGACTTCTCCTGCCCCGGTGCGCACGCCGGCCACGTTGATTGTGTCGTCCGATCTGCCGTGCAGGGTGAGTTGTCCCTGTTTGTCCCTGCTGATGTAGTCACCGTGGTACCAGACGTCCGGGTTCTTCTCCCACGAGAAGTAAGTATCTATATAGCGATTCCAGTCCCCAAGAAACCCCCTGGTCAGAGACGGTGCTGGTTTCAAGAGGACAAGATGGCCTTTGCCTGTCTCCATGATCCTGCCGTCATCGTCGGCAATGCCAATGGCCATTCCCAATCCTGGCATGCCCACGGAACAGGGTTTCAGGGGAGTCAGGGGAGAAGGTGAGACAAGACACCCACACATTTCTGTTCCGCCACTAATGTTGATGATGGGCAAGCGCCCTGAGCCGATGTTTTGAAAGACCCACATGTAGCTTTCCGGATCAAAAGGCTCACCAGTGGAACCGAGAAACCTCAGGGAAGATAGGTCGTACTTTTCTATCCACTCTTCACCCTTGGTCTTGAGGCTGCGGCTGTAGGTAGGAGAAAGGCCCAGGTGAGTCAGCCTGTGGTCCTGCACCATGCCAAGGACCCGCTCGTGATTCGGGTAGGCGGGGTGACCTTCGTAGATCAGGAAACACCCACCAAAATGCTGAACCCCCATGATCTCCCACGGCCCCATCATCCAGCCGATGTTGGTAATCCAGTAGAACCGCGAGTCAGGCTTTACATCGAAGTGAAACCCTAGCTCCTTGACAACTTGTGCAAAGACACCGGCAACACGATGGAGCGTTCCTTTCGGTTTACCCGTGGTACCGGAGGAGTAAAGGATCATGGCAAGATCTTCGGCGTCAAGCACCGCTGTCTTGAACTCGGTCGGTTGCTGAGGCACCATCTCGTGCCACCAGATATCGCGGTTCGGCTGCCAGGGGATATGGACATCTGCCTGCCGCTTGACAACTATGATGTGTTTCAAGCTCGGGACTTCTCTGGCCGCCTCGTCACAGGTCTGCTTGAGAGGAATCGGCCGCGTTTTGTAGAAACCCGTGTCTGCGCTCAGAAGCACCCGTGCCTTGGCGTCTGCCAGGCGAACCGCCAAAGGCTTTGCGCCAAAGCCTGAGAACACGGGTATCAGAGGCGCACCCAGTTTCATGCAGGCCCAGAAGGCCACTATCAGCTCGGGTATCATGGGCATATAGAATCCCACGCTGACACCCTTTCTCACGCCCAGGGCCTTCAAAGCATTTGCACACTGGTTTGCGGCTTCGTAAAGTTGAAGGTAGGTCCACTCCTCTGTTGTACCGTCCTCCGTCTCCCAGATGAAGGCCAGGCGGTTCCTTGCACGTGGATCCGCGGCGTGGCGATCAAGACAATTGTGGGCAATGCTCAGTTTTCCGCCTACGAACCAGCGCGCCTTCTCAAATGACTTAGAGCCATCCAAATCAAGTATGTTGTCGTATCTCCGGTTCCAGTGAACCCCCAGGTAATCCATGGCTGCCGGCCAGAACCATTTGATGTCCCTGATCGATTTCTCATAGAGATCTTTGTAAGTCTTGATCCCCCACTCATCCATGAACCCCTTCACGTTGGACCCATCAACATATTCCCGGGTCGGCTTCCAAATAATCTTCGAGGTATCCATAATATACTCCTGAAGCAGTTCGGGTTTTTACTACCAGATGTGCTGTTAAAAGGCAAACCTCGCGCGCCTGGATTTCTTTTGACAAGCCGCGCGCGGAGATACTATAAGCTAAACTCCCTAAAACGCAGGAGACGAAAGCAGTGGAATTTTTCCTTTGTGTCGTTGGAATGGTGATGATCGTTGAGGGGCTTCCCTATTTTGCGGCACCTTCGAAGATAAAGGTTTGGATCACGAAGATGGCTGAACTGCCGGATACAAGCCTCAGGATCATGGGGTTTTCTCTCATGCTGGCCGGTCTTGGCCTGTGCTATTTGGGAAGATCTTGAATCGTTCACCGTTCGCCATTCACCGTTTACCGAAAAACAAATAACTAGTAACAACTGCATGTACTCCTTAGAAGATTACTCTTATACTCTTCCCGAAGAACTCATTGCCCAGGTTCCTGTATCTTCGCGGGATCAATCCCAGTTGATGGTTCTGGAAAGGAAAGCGCAAAGGACCTCCCATCACGTCTTTGAAGATATTGTCCAGCTCCTCGCTCCCGGAGACCTTCTCGTGGTTAACAATACGCGCGTTGTTCCGGCCCGTCTGGTGGGCACGAAAGAGACCGGGGGTCGGGTAGAGGCTCTTCTGCTTTCCTACCCGGAGCAAATCCAGGAAGCGGAATGCAAAAACAAGCTTGCGTGCGAGTGTCTGGTCAAGTCATCCAAGCGCCCCCGCAAGGGATCGAAGTTCTACTTTGATGGGGGCCTGGAGGCATCGGTCCTGGACGGGACGAACGGCGTCTATAGTCTTGAATTCCGGTTCGACGGAGAGTTTGACACCCTCATAGATCAGACCGGTCTGATTCCCCTTCCACCTTACGTTAGGCGGGACGAGACAAACCCACCACCGTGCGACGATCGCGAGCGTTACCAGACAGTCTATGCAGCGAAAAAGGGGGCCGTGGCTGCCCCTACGGCCGGACTCCATTTCACAAGTGAGCTTCTGAACGAACTTTCAGCGATGGGGGTTGAGATCGTCCCCATTACGTTGCACGTGGGGTACGGCACTTTCTTGCCGGTGCGGGCTGTAGATATCAGGGAACACGAGATCCATGCCGAACCCTATGAGCTTACCGAAGAGGCCGCAGGAGCTATCAACCAGGCCAAGGATGAGGAGAGGCGAGTTGTTGCGGTAGGTACGACCACGGTACGCGTTCTAGAGTTTGCCGCAGACACAAGTGGCCGCGTGCAGGCCGGGTCGGGAGAGTGCGATCTGTTTATTTATCCGGGCTTTCAATTTAGCGTGATTGACGCCCTCATGACGAATTTTCACCTTCCCGGGAGTACCCTCTTGATGCTCGTCGCTGCCTTTGCCGGTCGCGACTTTGTCATAGATGCTTACGAGGAAGCAATCCGGCGCAGATACCGATTTTACAGCTACGGGGATGCGATGTTGATAATATAGGCTAAGGCATAGGGCGTAAGGCGTAAGGAAAAGATTATGTAGGGACGGGATTTACTCCCGCAGATACTGTCATTTCGACCGCAGGGAGAAATCTTATTAAGTATTGACTGCATCGAATGGTTGAAAGAATTTCTCGCTCAGCTCGAAATGACGTCATTCTTCGTAGGGGCGGAGTTTATCCGCCTCAGGCGGGTTTATCCCCGCCCTGGGATGGCGGGCGGGCGTAAAGCCCGCCCCTACATCTGTTCTGGCCCACCACAAACGTTTGGTCAGGGGCTGTTGAGCCACAATGCGTAGATAAATGACCTTTTCATTTGAAATCCTTCATAAATCATCAGACACCGGGGCGCGCCTTGGCAAGATGCACACCGGCCACGGTGATGTTGAGACGCCGGCCTTCATTCCGGTCGGCACGCAGGCGACAGTAAAGTCTCTCACCCCTGAAGAACTTCGCGGACTCGGTGTACAGATCATACTGACCAACACCTACCACCTCTACCTTCGGCCGGGACATGATGTGATCGCCGGATTCGGCGGCCTTCATCCATTCATGCATTGGGACGGCCCGATTCTGACGGACAGCGGCGGCTACCAGGTATTCAGCCTGTCAAAACTCAGAGAGATTTCTGCCGAAGGTGTCACCTTTCAGTCCCATCTTGACGGCTCCAAACACCTTCTAACACCCGAAAAGGCCATAGAAATACAGGAAGCCCTGGGCTCTGATATCATGATGTGTTTGGACGAATGCACCCCGTATCCTGCAACGCACACGGAAAGCCTGGAATCTCTTGAGTTGAGCACTGATTGGGCAAGGCGCTGCAAAGAGCGTCATGAACCAGAGCGTGGCGCCCTCTTTGGGATCGTTCAGGGAGGTATGTTTCAGGACCTTCGGGCTCAGGCTGCGGAGGCCCTTATTGATATCGGTTTTGACGGATATGCACTGGGCGGGTTGAGCGTTGGCGAGCCAAAGGAATTGATGATTGACGTTTCAGCCGCCACCCTTCCGCTCCTTCCAGATTCACTTCCCCGGTACGTCATGGGGGTGGGCACATCAGAAGAGCTGGTCAAGCTCGTCTCTCTTGGCACGGACATGTTCGATTGTGTAATCCCGACCCGCAATGCCAGAAACGGTCAGCTCTTTGTCCGCGGTGGCAGCATCAATATCTGCAATGCACAACACCGGGACGATCAAGAGCCTGTGGAAGCCGGATGCCCCTGCTACACGTGCCGTAACTACTCCAGGGCCTATCTGCGCCACCTTTTCATGGCAAAAGAGCTACTCGCCCACCGCTTGAATACCATCCACAATATCCATCATTTCATGACACTCATGAGAGAAATGCGAGAGGCCATCCAACAGGAGCGATTCGATCAGTTCAGGAGGGATTTCTACAGGGAAAGAAAGTGAGCTAAAGTGCCTAGAGTGCGCTAAAGTTGTAAGCAGTCGGCAAGGACTTGGCCCTCCGGCAGAAAAAGACATAGCAGGATATGTTCAGGAGAAGTCGAGGGAGACATCAAGACACTCTTTCGAAAAAATTCGTCTTGTTCTTTTAACTTTAGGCACTCCATGCACTGGATCTGCAATCCCCGAATACAGTTGCAAAAACTGAGCATAGCGTTTATAGTAACCACTTTCCATAAACGATCCATAGGAGGGTGAACAGAATGAAAGAATCGGTTCAGGCAGTCATTGATCAGATCCGGCCCATGCTTCAAAAAGACGGCGGAGATGTGGAACTTGTCGATGTCGAAGGCGGTGTTGTCAAAGTGCGTCTTCAGGGGGCCTGCAAGGGCTGTCCCATGTCTCAGATGACCTTAAAAAACGGCATTGAGAAGTTTGTGAAGCAGCAGATACCCGAGGTGGATCGGGTGGAATCAGTAGAATAGAGAGCCTCTGTATCTGTGAGCACAACCTTGTCACAAATGCCAACCCCTCCAGAAGACAAAACCCGGGTGATAGAATGACCATTGCTTCTAAGGTGCAATCGTTTCTTGAGCGCGCATCGTGGATCCGAAAGATGTTTGAGGAAGGAGCGCAGCTCAAGGCCAAGCATGGGGCTGAGAATGTTTTTGATTTCAGCCTCGGAAACCCGAATCTGGAACCCCCTCCCCGCTTCAAGGAAGTTCTGGTCGATGTAGCCAGGGCCTCAAAAGGCGGACACCACAGTTACATGCCCAATATCGGATACCCCTCTGTACGCCAGGCCGTCGCCGATTCTCTTTCCGAAGAGCAGGATGTAGCCGTCTCAGCTGACGAAGTAATCATGACATGCGGGGCGGCAGGTGCGCTGAATGTCATCTTGAAGGCGATCATAGAGCCTGACGATGAAGTGATCACGCCGGCCCCTTACTTCGTGGAATACGGCTTCTATGCGGACAATCATGGCGGCGTCTTGAAGACAGTACCAACCAGGCCCGACTTCACCCTTGATCTCCAAGCCATCCAGGCCGCTATCACTCCAAAAACCAAGGCTGTCCTGATCAATTCCCCGAACAACCCCTCGGGTCAGGTTTACGACAAGGAAAGCCTCCTGGGATTGGGAACTCTCTTGACGGAAAAGGGACGAAACCTGAACCGGACCCTCTACCTGATCGCTGATGAGCCTTATCGAAAAATCACGTTTGATGGGATCGAGGTGCCAAGCATCTTCCCGTGCTATCCGGAGAGCATGATCGTTACATCCTATTCAAAGGATCTTTCCATTCCGGGCGAGCGAATCGGCTTTCTGGCCGTGAACCCTCAGGCGACTTACAAAGAGGACCTTTTGGCCGGGATGGCGCTTGCCAATCGCATCCTGGGATATGTAAATGCCCCTGCCTTGATGCAGCGGACCATACAGGCTCTACAGGGCGTGTCCGTGGATGCCACAATATACCAGAAGAAGAGAGACCTGCTGTGCGACGGCCTCTCTGAGTGCGGATACGAATTCGTGAAACCAAAGGGCGCCTTTTACCTCTTCCCCAAAACTCCCTCCTCGGATGACGTCGCCTTTGTGAAGGCGCTTCAGGAAGAACTTATCCTGACCGTGCCCGGAAGCGGCTTTGGAGCACCCGGTCACTTTCGTATTGCGTTTTGTGTGCATGACGAGACAATACGACGTTCTCTTCCAGGTTTTCAACGGGTTTTTGAACGATTTTGATCGTCATCTTGTAAAGAATCCATTCTATTTCAGGCTGATAGAGACCACGCGCCTGTCATGGGGCTATTTTCCTTGACAATTTTCCCCTTTTTTGTAACAAATCAACGCTTTAGTGGTTCACTCCCCTCCTTCCATCCACGCATTTTAATGGAGGCCAACACGGGTCGTGCAATTAGATAAAATCAAAGAGGGTGAAGTCCTCCTGGAACTCAAGGACATTCACATGTACTTTGGCCGTGTCGCCGCCCTGGCCGGCATCAGTCTCCAGGTCAAAAAAGGGGAAATCCATTCTATTATTGGCCCGAACGGCGCCGGCAAGACCGTCATGATGAACTGCGTCAACGGCCTCTACCATCCACAGAAGGGCGATATCTACTTCAAGGGACAGCAGATCAACAAACTCAAGCCTTATGCGCGGGCTGAATTGGGCATTGCCAGGACCTTCCAGAAAGTGGAGGTGTTTGGCGGCATGACCGTGCTGGGAAACATCCGCCTTGGTCGCCACATCCACATGAAGTCCGGCATTGTCAGCGGGTCATTGTATCTGGGCAAAACCGCCCGGGAGGAAGTCCAGCACAGGGCCTATATTGAAGAAGAAATCATTGATCTCCTGGAGATTGAACATATCAGGCACAAACCTGTGGGCATGCTTCCGTACGGCCTTCAAAAGCGCGTTGAACTGGGCCGAGCACTGGCCCTGGAACCGGAGCTTCTCATCCTTGACGAGCCGCTGGCCGGCCTCAACCTGGAAGAAGTGGAAGACATGGCCCGCTTCATCCTGGACATCAATGAGGAAGAACGCTGGAAAGTCACCTGTGTCCTCGTGGAGCACGATATGGGCGTGGTTATGGATCTTTCTGATCACGTCTTCGTGCTGAACTTCGGAAACCTAATCATAGACGGTTCACCCGAGGAGGTCCAAAACCACCCCGAGGTCATCAAAGCATACCTTGGCGAAGAGGATCTCTATGCCACCAGGCGATAAGACAAAGGGTTGATCGAGGCATGGAGATAACAAAAGACCTGACAATTCCCAAGCTCTTCCGCGAAAAGGCCCTGAAGTATGGCAAAGACAAGGTGGCCATGCGGGAGAAGGAATTTGGCATCTGGCGGCCCATCACGTGGCACGACTACCTGGAGAATGTCAAATATCTGGCCTTGGGGCTGGTCAGTCTTGGCCTTGAAGAAGGAGACAAGGTTTCCATGATAGGTGACAACCGTCCTGAAGGGTTGTGGGCCGAGATGGCCACCCTGTGCGCCCGTGGCGTGGCAGTGTGGCTATTTCAGGACTGTCTCGTGGACGAAGTCAAATATATTGTCTCCCATTCTGACACCAGGTTCTTGTTTGGTGAAGGCCAGGAGGAAGTCGACAAGGCGATCTCCATCTATGACGAATGCCCCCAACTGGAGAAAGTCATATGGGACGACCCAAAGGGGATGCGGAACTACGATCAGGACTACCTGATCAGCCTCAAAGAGGTGCAAGAACTGGGCATGGAACTGGATCAAAAGGAACCGGGGCTCTTTGACGCAATGCTTGACAAGGGCCACGGCGATGAAGTGGCACTCCTTTTCTACACCTCGGGCACCACGGCACTGCCCAAGGGGGCGCTTCTGTCCAACTACAACCTTCTCAGCATGGGCAACAATCTCATGTCCGTTGATCCGTGCTTTGACACGGACGATTTCGTCTCCTATCTTCCCTTTGCGTGGATCGGAGAGCAGATGATGTCCATTTCGTGCGGCCTCCAGATAGGGTTCACCATCAATTTTCCGGAGGCGACGGAAACGGCAAGTGAAAACATCCGCGAGATCGGCCCACACGTAATGTTTGCCCCCCCGCGCCTGTATGAGCAAATGACCCGCACGGTTCAAGTAAAGTACTTGGACGCCACCTGGATCAAGAGAAAGGTCTTTGAGCTGGCCACCAAGATCGGTTACCACGTTGCCGATCTCAAATTCGAGAAAAAGCCGGTCCGATTCTACTGGAAATTTCTCCACTGGCTGGCATATGTCGCCATGCAGGAGAAACTCAAGGATCACCTGGGGCTGTCCAGAGTCCGCTATGCGTATTCCGGAGGCGCTGCTATGGGCCCGGACCACTTCCGTTTTTTCCACGCTCTCGGAGTCAATCTCAAGCAGATATACGGACAGACCGAAATCGCCGGCATTTCTGTGGTCCATCGAGATGGGGACATCAAGTTCGACACGGTCGGCGTTCCAATTACGGGCACCGAAGTGAAGATTGCTGAGGACGGGGAGATTGTCTCTAAGAGTCCGTCCGTCTTCCTCGGATACTATAAGAACCCTGAGGCGACCGAAGAGACATTGCAGGACGGCTGGCTCTATTCGGGCGACCGGGGGTTTATCGATGCAGACGGCCACCTCGTGGTCTTTGATCGTTCCAAGGATGTGATGACCCTGAGGGACGGACGGCCGTTCTCCCCGCAGTACCTCGAAACGCGTCTGAAATTCAGTCCCTATTTGACGGATGCGTGGGTCATCGGTAACGAGCGTGACTATGTGGTGGCAGTCACCTGTATTGACTATACGGTGGTTGGCAAATGGGCGGATGAGAAGAAGCTATCGTACACAAGCTACCCGGAGCTTTCACAGAAGTCTGAGGTGTACGGGTTGGTCCAGAAACAGATCCGACAGGCCAACAAAGATTTGCCCGAGGTGGCGAGGGTGAGGAAGTTCATAAATCTTTACAAGGAATTTGATCCGGACGACGATGAGCTCACGAGGACCCGGAAACTGCGCCGAGCCTTTGTGGAAAAAAGATACGAGGACATTGTTGAAGCCCTTTACTCTGAAGGAGATGTGGTTCATATTGACACGACCATTACGTATGAGGATGGGCGCAAGTCTCATATCAAAACCGATCTTCACATTCGACAAGTCGATAACTAAGAATTCTCTGGGGTGTAGGCTATGGAACTTTTTCTGATGACCATAACAACAGGCGTAATGGTAGGAGGAATCTATGCCCTCATAGCCCTAGGGTGGGTGTTGATCTACAAGTGCTCCGGGGTGCTGAATCTGGCCATGGGGGAACTGACCCTTATTGGTGCCTACGTGTCTCTGAGCTTCTATTCCATGGGCGTCCCTTTCCTCCTGTCGCTCCTTTTCTCGCTGATTATCGGCTTTGTTCTCGGGATCCTGACTGAAAGGATTTTCCTGGACAGGATGATCGGAGAGCCTATCTTGGCGGTCATCATGGTAACCGTCGGCCTATCCTTCTTCTTTAAGGGGTGTGTTGAGCTCCTGTGGGGAACGGACACCCGGGTCTTTACACCTCCGGTCTTTCCGTTGGAACCAATTCACATCGGACCTCTAATCATCGGCCAGGTCTACTTGTGGAGCTTTGTTGCTGCCATTATTCTTCTCGGCGTGTTTGTGGCATTCTTTAAGTACACCCGCTGGGGTCTGGCCATGCAGGCCACGGCCGATGATGAGATGGCTGCGCTGTCGCTCGGGGTCAGTGCCCGGTTTGTCTATGCCATTGCCTGGGCAATTGCTTTCATGGCTGCCGGCGTAGGGGGCACCCTGTTGGGAAACATCAATGGCTTGAATATCTCGGTCGGTTATCTCGGATTGTTGGTCCTTCCTGCAGTCGTGCTCGGCGGCCTAAATTCAGTTCCCGGGGCCATTGTGGGCGGCATTATTATTGGTGTACTGCAAAACCTGGCCGGTGCTTACCTGGATAAGTACTTTCCTGGCGGTGTGAAAGAGGTTGCCCCTTTTGTCTTTATGGTTATCTTCCTGCTCTTCAAGCCGTACGGACTCTGGGGCTGGGAAAGAATAGAAAGAGTATAAAAACGCATAGGGCAAAGCGCATAGCGCTTGGCGTGACCTCTTTTCCGCCTTTCGCCTTGCGCCTTGCGCCATGCACCATGCGCGACATCGGAGCGGTTTATGTCTACAACGTTCTTGCCCTGCAGCGTCTATCATGAAGACTATGTGCAGGATCATGCGTGGTGGCAGTCGAGATTCGTCAAGGGAAAAATGGCCCTGCTCTTTCTGGTCCTTTTTGTGGTCATTCCCTGGGGGGCTGACGACTATTGGCTGAGCGTCTGGAATCAGGTCGGCTACACCATCCTGGGGGCGCTGGGTGTGCAGCTCCTGATCGGCTATTGCGGCCAGATCACCCTTGGCCACGCTGCGTTTCTGGCAGTGGGGGCCTACACGAGCACCTTGCTTGTCCTGGAATTTCCCTGGCCCGGCTTCATGATCGACTGGGGCCTCGCCTATCCCATAAGTATCATTTTCGCTGCCGTGGTTGCCGGCCTTTGGAGTGTTCTCTTTGGGCTTCCATCAGCCAAGGTCAAAGGATTCTATCTGATCCTGACGACCATGGCTGCCCAGTTCATTACGGTGGATTTCGTCATTGCCCAGTATGTAAGCAAGATTGGAGGAAGAGGCCAGGCCTTTTCCCTGCCGCCCGGAACCATCAAGATCGGGCCGTGGGTCATTGATTCGAATCTGAAGGTCTATTTCATGATGCTTGTCCTGGTCATCGTGTGTGTAATCGGCTTTTCCAACCTCCTGCGCTCTAGGGTAGGGAGGGCCTGGATAGCTATCAGGGACAACGACATTTCTGCCGAGGTCATGGGAATCAACATCGTCAAGTACAAGCTCTTTGCTTTTTTTGTGGCCGGGTTCATGGGCGGAATTGCGGGTTCCTTCTGGATCAGCAATTTGGCAGCGGTCAGCTACGAGCACTTCCCCTGGTTCTGGTCTCTATGGCTCGTAGGCGTAATTCTGATTGGTGGGGTCGGTTCCATACACGGGGCTATCTTCGGCAGTATATTCATGGTCGTGGTCATGGAGTTGCTGCAGCTGGCTGTCATGCCCCTTGCCGACACCTATCCCAAATTGCTGATGGACTTTCTCTTTATCAAGGAGGCAGCCTTTGGTTTGGCTATCTGTGCCTTTTTGCTGTTTGAACCGAAGGGGTTGGCCTATCGTTGGTGGCAAATCAAGAACTACTTCAATCTTTGGCCGTTTTCATACTAATGCCCGGAATACACGATAGAGAAATGCTCACTTCTCATTATGAGCCAACCATCAATAGTATAACTAAGGCAATTGTTGAATTTTTAAGACTGGAAGGGGGGATGTTGAGTCGGTTCAGGTAATGGTGAAATTGTATGAAGCTTTTTTCTAATTAACAGGGAGGAAGAAAATATGAACACCAAGAATCTGTGGTTCAAGCTCTTCGTACCATTGTTTGCCCTGGGCATCCTTGTTGGCTTTTCTGCAACTGCAGGGGCCGAAACGATCAATGTCGGGTCTCTGGTTGACATGACCGGAGCGACATCTGACGTTGGCAAGGATTACGCCCTGGGAATTGCCGAGGCCATGCATTATGTCAATGACAATGGTGGCGTAAACGGCAAGCCAATCAAGCTGTACCAGTTTGACTATGGCTACCGTGTGCCTGAAGCGCTGACCAAGTACAACCTCTTCAAGAGGCTCAAGTGCGTGGCAGTCCTGGGCTGGGGAACAGGCGACACCGAGGCCCTGTCACCCACGATCACCAAAGACAAAATGCCTTATGTGTCAGCCTCTTACTCGGGCCATCTGACGGATCCGAAGAAGACACCTTACAACCTCTTCTTTGCCACGGATTATTCCACGAATGCCAGGGCTGCTATCACGGCGTGGTTTGACAAGAGGTGGCCAAATCACAACGACTTCGGCAAAAGAAAACCGCGGTTTGCCTGCTCTTACATGTTTGCATCCCCGTACTGCAGCGCACCTATCAAAGCCATAAAGGACCAGGCAACAATACTGGGCTTTGACATAGGGTCGGATCAGGACGTGTCCCTTTTTGCCATTGACACGAAAAGCCAGGTCCTTTCTCTCAAAGAATTCAAGCCTGACGTGGTATGGCACGGAAATACGACCATGTCAGTGGCCGCCACCCTGAGGGATGCCTATTCCCTGGGTCTGGGCGCTGACCACATCATAAACAACTGGGGTTTTGACGAGAACCTGCCCCGGTTGGCCGGCGAAGCAGCCAACGGCGCCATGGGGGCTGCTGTTTGCGCCTTTTTTGGTGAAGATGTCCCCGTCATGGACAAAGTAGTGGAGTACGCCAAGAAATACAATCCCGGCATCCCCGCGGAAAAACGGCTTATCCGTACCGTGCAGGGCTGGGGAGACGTTCTCATACTGTGGGAAGCCATGAAACGGGCAGACAAAGCCGGAGACCTGAGCGGCGAAAGCATCCTGAAAAACGGTTTTGAAACCATGAGGAGCTTTGACATAGGTCTGGGAGCACCGCCGATAACCTTCACGGCTACGGACCATCGCGTGGCAGGACAGGTGCCGATCTATGAATGGACTGGCAGCGCCTTCCAATTGGTTGAGAAAGTCGATCTGAAGGGACGTTGGCCGGCCGAATGGGCTGAAAACTGGATCGGATGGTAATCCTCTAACCTTACGGAGGTTGCAGGCTTGTCAGGAGAAGACCCGATCTTAAAGATCAACAATATTGAGGTCAAGTACCATGAGGTGATCCTCGTCCTCAAGGGCGTTTCTATTGAAGTGCCCCGAGGGAAGATTGTGGCTCTCCTTGGAGCCAATGGAGCGGGCAAGAGTACGACCTTGAAGGCAATCTCCGGACTTCTGAAACACGAAAACGGGGAGGTCACGGACGGGTCAATTGAGTTCATGGGCAAGCGAATCGACAGGCTGGCTGCTGAGAAGATCGCCAAGCTAGGTGTTGTCCAGGTGATAGAAGGACGAAGAGTCTTTGAACATCTCACCGTTGAGCAAAACCTTAAGGTGGGTGCGCACCTTCGAGGGGGCGGCAAGACCGTCAAGGAGGGGTTGGAAATGGTATATCACTACTTCCCCCGCCTCAGAGAAAAGCGGACCGAGACCGCCGGGTTTGTCAGCGGAGGGGAACAGCAGATGACGGTTGTTGGTCGAGCTTTGATGACTAATCCTAAACTGATTCTGCTCGACGAACCGTCCATGGGCCTGGCACCACTTCTCATTCATGAGATCTTCAACATTGTTACCCGGCTCAACCACGAGGAGAATATCTCGATCCTCCTCGTGGAGCAAAACGCCAAGCTTGCCCTGAGCGTTGCGCCGTATGCTTACGTGATGGAGAACGGCCGCATCGTTATGGACGATACAGCTGACAAGCTCCGGGAGAATCCTGATATCAAGGACTTCTACCTCGGCCTGACCGATGTGGGTGGTAGAAAGAGTTTTCGGGATGTGAAACACTACAAGCGAAGAAAGCGATGGCTCGCCTGACGCTTGATTCGAACTCGGGAGGTTACAAATGCATAAGAGATCATTGATGTTGACAGGTTTTAGTATTCTGGTCCTCGGCGCCTTTTTGGTGTCCTGCGCCTCGGTGCCGACACCATCCGAGAGTAACTTTAAGACCCCGGTGGTCACCCTGAACTCCGCAGAGGTGGCCCATTACTGGGGATGGTGGTACTACTCCAAGACAATAGAGCCAACCAAGGGAGCGGCCGGCGATTACGGGGCTCCACTCGATCTTGCCTTTGTCTTTGACATTGAAAATTCGAATCCTTATCCGGTGATGATGGAAAGCCTGAAGTTCACCGTCGCCTTTGAGGAGTTTGATTTGAACACGGTCGATTCCATGGAGACGCAATGGATACCCGCCGGAAAGACCAACCAGGTGCGAGTCCATGCCATGTTTGACGGCAGACAATCCCTGCTAAGCCTGCTGGTCACAGGTGGGTTTAAGCTCCAGGAAAAAGGCATGGGCACTGGTGCTGGAGGTGCATTGAAGCAATTGGAAGTCTGGTGGGAAGGAATTCCTAGTTTTTCCTTTCCAGTTCATGTGAAGGGAGGCTCAGCCATTTTCAAGGCTGACGGCCTCACAAACGTGGCCAGCTTCAGCGCAACATATCCTTCAGAATAATCCAAGAGGACGTGAGCAAGTCCTTTTCAGGCTTGCTCACGTCTTTCTTCAATAGCGTTGCAAGTTGCGGGTTGCGAGTTAACCACTAACCTGTGATCGTGGCTCCAGTATGACGAAACTCTTGTTTCACAATAACTTTAGGCACTCTAGCGCACTTTAGGCACTTGAGTCGTCCCAGGAGATATACTGTCATGACCCCAGGGGTTGATCGCACATCGGGTTACTACGACCAGAGGCTTGAGACTCTTTCTCCGGGAGAAAG
>JAQBAU010000043.1:0-5324 GCA_032126655.1 Desulfobacterales bacterium | reverse complement strand
CTTCGCTAAAGCTTCCGCCTCCGTCAAGACTTCGGCAGGCAGGTCGGCGGACCCGCCTACGCTAAAGCTACGGCGGGTAAACAGACCTACAAGGACCGTTCGTGGTAGAGCCTGGCCTGATGCATGAATGCTTCGATCCGGGTGAGCAGGTTGGTTTCCTGCTGGGCGTCATAGACAGCATGCAACACGGGAAGGTTCTCGTAGTCCCTCAGTGCGTAGTTGAAGATAGAGACCGTCACATTGCCGAGCATGCAGTTGAGCACAAAGAGATTGCATATTCCGCTGGCTCCAGAGGCGGCGAACTGCCTCACTCGGGTCGTAAAAGTGGCAAGGATCGGATCGATATCATAGTATATGAAAGGGGCAGTCTCATCCAGAATTGTACGAGCATCGAGAGTGCCAAAAGGCCGCAGCGCTTCAGGCATTTCTCTTTCCATACGCCCAACGCAGGACATGAGCCACCGGTTGCGCAAAAAGAAGTAGAGAGCGGCGCCAAGTTTACCTTCCTTCAGACGATTCTTGGCGTAGTAGTGCTGGGAGAAGAGTGTATAACAGTTCGTTACGGTGAGGCCGTGTATCGTTACCTCTGCACCCAGTTCCTCAAGGCTGCGGAAGAGGTCATGATTTGCCCAGCGATTAAGTACGGTGTAAAACTCTCCCAGGATGCCAATGATTGGACGCCTCTTAGACCGATCGACCGGGATCGCTTCAAGGCGTCTGACCGCCCGCCTTAAGGCCCGCAGCACATTTCGATTTGACCTGAAAGACTTGCCGTTTGGTTCGGTCAACGACTGAACAACATCCTGTATGCCAGATTCAAAAGCACGATCGGTTTCCCCCGGTGTTGTCTCATAGGGGCGTGTGTGGAGTCTGACTCTTTCAAGGACCTCAGCGGCCATCCATCCCTGCCACAGCAGTGAGGTAAAGCGCAGGCCAAACAGGCCGGAAAATTCCTCATAGCGAGCAGAGGTGAGGGGGGCAATCACAGGGATCTGAGGGAGTCCCATACGCCTGAAAAGGTCAGCATGTCCTATGCCGTATTGAGAGAACCGACAGGCCCCATCATAGTTTTGCATCAATACCGTGGCACTGTCCGGATCAAACCCCGGCTGACGAGTCATCTTCACATAGTCCCCGCAGGTGACGATAAAAGGATGGCACTCCTGACCGGTGGTTACCTGCCGGCCAAGATACTCGCTTCCCTCGTCCGGCTTCGGAAGCACTCTGGCCTCCAGGCCGATAGCTTCCAGGGCTGCCTGCACGATACCGGAGAAGGCCTGGGAAACATAAGGAAAATGCACAACCCGATTCTCCAGACGTCGCATCAAATAAGGGTTCGGGCCCCATCGGTCAAGGCTTCTCGGCTCTCCCTTTGTCACCAGTGTGAGCGGCCGGGATGATCGCCTGGGCGGGGTGCTTGGTGCATCGAGGGTGTCCAGGAACGCCTCCATGCGCGTTACCATGCCGGCGTCACCGGTGTGCTCGTCGACTTCCAGGGTCAGGTGAGGCTTGCCGGCAATCTCAGCATCCATGTATTTCATGAGAAAGGAATCAGGCCCGCATCCGAAGTTGGTAAGCAGCACCGGAAAGAGGCGCTCATCTGACCGGATCAGGAAAAGAGCCTTCATGAGATCGCGCGTATTCTTCCAGACCACGTTGTCATAGTGGGCAGGAAGGGAGACGTCGTCTATGGGAAGCAAGTCGTAAGGGATCGTGAGATGGCCAGAGCGCCTGAGCTTTCTGGCAAGATGCAGGTTCAAGCCCTCGTCATAGATGTTGTGGCATTTGCCCATGAGAACGAGGGCCCGCTGATCGGTTCCCAAAGAAGCCAAAACATCTTCACCGCGCATTTGACGCCATTCGTCAAAGCGTAGCTGGGCCCTATTCGCTGAAGCCAAAGCCTCTCTGATTCGCCTCGAGCCATGCCCCAGGGATTTGCCAAGTGCCATGAGCGAGCGGTTCGTTTCGTTTTCATGTCGGCTGCGATGCAGAATTGGTGCAAGCAGCTTCACCTTAGAGCCCATGGAGGCCCGTGCCATGTAGGGCATGGACTGGATGTACGGACAATTGAAACTCCGAAGTTCTTTGTCGGACGCCTGCATGTGGTCCACTTCACACGCCAGGAGTACTTTGTCTGCTCCTTTCGACAGGAGGTCACATATATGCCCATAGACGGTCTTTATGGGATAGCATGTTTCCGATGGAACATATGAAAGACCAGCTTCTACCGACGTTTTGTTGGTTTTATCCGAAAGAACCATGGGATGACCAAGTGTGCTGAAAAAGGCATGCCAGAAAGGAAAGTAGTCGTAGAAAGTGAGCGTCCTAGGGATGCCAATCACAGGCCCTGACCCCTTCTCGGCGGAAGCCTCCTCGTCAAAGCCATGCATGAGATGCGTGTCCCGTTCGTGAAACAGGTCGGGCAGGTGGCTGAAGAGCGTAGGATCGGACACCTTTTCATACCGGCCGCAAAGGCTGCCGTAGTAGGACTGGAGCTTACTCTCTACATAGATCTGATGAATCCGGCAAAGATTTGGACATTTTGAGCACTCAAATGTCTTGATTTCATACGGACGGTCTTTCAGGTGGAACCCGGCAAAACGCGTTGAGGACGTGGCGCGTTCGCTGGCGGCCAGGGCTGCACCAAAGGCGCCGGTGACATTGTGATGCTCAGAGATAGCCAAAGGCTTGCCAAGGATGTTTTCAAAAGCGGTTGCCACACTCTGGTTGGCAGCCACGCCTCCTTGAAACACGATCCGGTCTCCGATCTTCTTAGTGCCAACCACCTTCTCCAGATAATTGTGTGCAATGGCGTATGAGAGCCCTGCGGTCAGATCGTTCAGGCCATAGCCGGCCTGTTGGTGGTGAATGAGGTCCGATTCCATGAATACAGTACAGCGTGCCCCAAGATCGGCTGGTGTTTTCGAGCCAAACGCTAGTTCGCTGAATGTCTTCTGAATAGGGATTTTCAGACGAGCGGCCTGTTCCTCGAGAAACGAGCCAGTCCCGGCTGCACAAACCTTGTTCATCTCAAAATCGACGACTTGCTCTTGTTTGCATCTGATGAACTTGGAGTCCTGCCCCCCGATCTCGATGATAGTGTCCACTTTCGGCTCAAGATGAATGGCCGCTCGTGCCTGCGCCGAGATCTCATTAATGACTACATCTGCTCCCACAAAATCGCCTATGAAGTAGCGCCCGCTTCCGGTCACACCCACACCACGAACACGCACGTCAGATCCGATCTGTTTTGCCATCTCTTCAAGACCGGCCCGCACGGTTTCAACCGCCTCTCCTCGGGTATGCCAATACTGCTTGGCAATCAGGCGCCCCTCTGTGTCTGTCAGCACGATGTTTGTGCTCACGGCGCCCACATCAATGCCTAAGAAGGCCTCGACGCTTTCTCCAAACTCGATTCCGTAATAGTGATCCGACGTTTCGCGGTCGGTTTTGGTCGGAACCAGCGGCTGCAAATGCGCCACATTTGTTCGATCTTGCGCTGCTTCCAGGGCCACCTCCACACTTTGGCGCAACTGTTTGGTGGACACGGTTTGGCCACGGCCCTCCTCCCCGGCCATCAAGGCAGACCCGAGAGCCCCCATGATCATGAAATGCTCCGGAATGACCAGCTCTCCCTGGCCGAGGCCCAAGAGATCCTCAAAGGCCTTGACGACGCCCGGGTTGGCTGCCACGCCTCCCTGGAACACAATCGGTTTCGAAAATGACTTCCCTTTGCCCAGGTTGGTTATGAAATTTCGCGTCAGTGCGAAGCACAGCCCCGCAACGATGTCAGCTTTTGCGGTTCCTTCCTGTTGGAGGTGAACCATGTCGCTCTTGGCAAAGACACTGCATCGGCCGGAAATCCTGGCCGGATGTTTGGAACGTACGGCCAGGGCGCCAAGATCCTCAATTGTCATGCCAAGTCGCTCCGCCTGCAAGTCAAGAAACGATCCGGTTCCAGCAGCGCAGACTTCATTCAGAGCGTGGTCCTTGACATAGGGGTCGCCGCTCTCCGAGTCCCGGCCCAAAAAGACCAACTTGGAGTCCTGTCCGCCGATTTCGATAATGGTGCGGGTGCTGGGGTAGAAATGACAGGTGGCCTTGGCCTGCGTCACTATCTCATTGATATCCTTTACTTTGAGTATACGGCCCAACAGCTTTCGACCACTTCCTGTTGCGATAATCCCATGAAGCCTATTGAAGTCATTGCCGAGTTCATCGAGAGCGTCCCGCAGAACGACCAGCGGACGGCCCTCTGTACGTCGATATAGGGCAGCCCGCATTTCTCCGGTCTCATCGATCACGACGAGGTTGAGGCTGACGGAACCCAGGTCGATTCCCATGTAGTATTTCGTCTTTTCCAACTTTAGCTCACTTTAGGCATTCCAGGCACTTTAGGCACTCATTTTTATCATGCCCCCTCCCTTTTAACAAGCCTCAAAGGCTTTGACAACGTCAGTACCAACTGGTAGGAATGGAGAAATCGCGCAACCACTCACCAGACGCAGGAGGGTTTTCTACATGTCAGAGGAAGTGCTCATCTTTGGAAAGAACACCTGACCGTTCACCGCAACAGCCCGTGAGGCCTATAAGAAGTCGGGTAAGGAAGTTAGATATTTGAATGTTGTGGAAGATCCGAAGAAACTCGAGATGATGCTCGAGTACTCAAACGGCAAACGCAGAGTCCCTGTGATTGTGGAAGGAGAGACAGTCACGATAGGCTACAAGGGTAAAACGTGAGGCGTTTAGGGATGCAAAGCCTAGTATGGGCTAAAGATCAGTGTCTCGGTCACAGTCGGATTGCCTGCTTGACACCGGAGTAATGGAGTAACGGAATAATGGAGTGATGGAAAGAAAAGAACATATTTAGCGTCGTATTCCGTCTTTCTCCAGTACTCCAATACTCCAGTTTTTTGTCTTAGTCACGCCCTCAGTCTATCCAGGCTTCGGAGGTTCAGGTTCGGGTGTTTCTTTCGTATCAAGCGGTTTCACCCTGCCATCCAGTTTGCCTCCGGCATCAAGAGTGAAGTTCCTGCAAGCCATGCTTCCCGAAAACACCCCCCGTGCTCACTATTCTCATGCTTTCAGCGACAACGACATCACCCTGGAATTGACCGCCGACAATCATGGTTTGCACCTTGACTTTTGCCTCAACGCGGCTTCCTTCAACGGTCACGACGGACCTTCCGGTAATGGTTCCTTTCAATGAGCCCGCGATAATCAGTTTTCCGCCCACATTAACGGCTCCCTCGAAAGAGCAGTCCTTGTCGATAATTGAGAGTCGTTCTTTCTTGCCCAGCACGTCTGTCATGATCAGCTCCTCT
>JAQBAU010000042.1:0-5145 GCA_032126655.1 Desulfobacterales bacterium | reverse complement strand
TGCGGGTAGAGTGGACGGAGAACCCAACCCCCATTTCTCACAGAGAGGTTGGGTTCTTTCTCTTGGGATTCCGCGAAGAAGCAAAAAGACGGTGTTAAAGACTTCCCCAATATTTGCCGGTATCAGTCTCATAGTATTTGGAATCATGTTCAAAAGCTTTGCGGTTTCTGTGTTCGGCGGGATCTCTCTGTTGGTAGGCATCTATTTCCTTACGAGAGAACTTTGACAGGGGCGTTTGGGGAAGACACGGAGGTGATAAAGATGAGGTTGAAAGTCTGTTTTGCTGCAATCCTATTGCTAATGACTTTATCATGTGACAGCAGGGTTGATGAGTTGGAGGAGAAGCAAGAGACCCCAGAACAGAAACTTCAAGAAGTGCAACAGATGCATGAGGAGGCAAAGAGGGCCATCCAGCAGAAAATGCAGCCTCCACAGCATTCTGTGCAGCAGGTGGAGCTTCTGGGTACCGTGGCTGTGTGGGGCAAACAGCCGGGAACAATGGGCAATGCACAGGGGATAATGGTGGCTTTGCAGAACCAGGATACGGGAAAGACCTATACTGCGTTCGTGGATCCTGAAAACAGGTTTAAGGCAACGGTGGCTCCCGGAAAATATTCCTTGACAATAAACCAGCCTGGATATGAACTTTATCAAGAAGAGATTACGGTTGATGGAAGAATCAACTCGAAGCTGCTCAGGCCGATTGGGTTGAAGAACATCAAATAGAGAGTACGGATTGCCTCATTCAAAGGGTACCGCGAACAGAATAACGAAAACGGGGCCAAGCAAGGCATGATCTCACCCACGCACAAGTGCATCTTTGTGCACATTCCCAGGACTGCGGGGAGCAGTATAGAAAATATCCTCTGGCCAGGACCGAGGAGTGTCTCAGAGCTTTGGGGGGGGTTGTTGACAAGAACCAAAACAAATATCAGACCGGTGGTCTACAGCATCTGTTTGCAGAACAGATAAGGATGGAAGTCGGATCAAGTACTTTCAACCAGTATTTCAAGTTCTCATTTATGAGAAATCCTTGGGAAAAGGCAGTATCACAATTCCACTATATGCGCGAAAGGAAGAACTTGAGAGAATTCATAGGCATGGAATTAGATGATTCCTTTAAGAAGTATCTTGCGTTGATACAAAGGAAGATCCATGTCCAGTGGGACGAGCAGTACAAATTCGTTTCCAGTGAAAACGGCGATATCATGGTTGACTTCCTGGGTCGTTTTGAAAACCTTGAACAAGACTTTAATAAGGTGCTCAACCGGCTGGGCGTTAGGGTGGTCAGGATTCCGCATGACAATCAATCGTTTCATCGTCCTTACTACGAGTACTATGATGATGAGGCGATTGGTATCGTGCAATCTGTGTATAAAAGAGACATCGATATGTTTGGGTACGAGTTCCATGACAGAGAGGGCAGGGAGACATCCTGATGAAAAAGAAGCCGACTGTAAAAGAACTGGAAGAAAAGGTTGTTGAGTTAGAGAGGGAAGTCGTTCGGTGTAAGCGGGCCGAGGAGAGGTTGCGGGAAAAGGATAAAGAATGGCGCGCCCTCGTTAAGAGCGCTCCTGATATTATCTTGATGGTTGATCGGGAGGGTAAAATTCTCTACATAAACCGAGCGGTGTCTGGTTTTACCGTGAAAGAAGCAACTGGAAAGAGTGTTTATAAGTATATCCCTGCCGAACACCGCGATTTGACCAGGAAAGCGATCAAACGGGTTTTTTCCACAGGAGATACGGTCAGTTTTGAATTGCGCGCGGCCGGACCAAATGGCTCCCTGTCGTGGTATTCGACCCGTCTCGGTCCAATAAAACGGGGTAGCAAGGTTGTTTCCGTGACACAGGTTTCAACAGACATCACCGAGCAAAAGTTGGCGGAAGCCGCTGGTAAGCAGAGTGAGGAGAGGGTGAAAGCCCTTCTCAATGCATCAACCGAATCAGCGTTCCTTGGAGATAAGGATTGGGCTGTCCTTGCAGTGAACGAAACGGGGGCGCAGAGGCTTGGCAAGACTGTAGAAGAAATCATAGGAGCGAAGATTGATGATCTTTTTCCGCCTGATATGGCCAAACGCAGAAAGAAGGAGGCAAACAGAGTCTTTCGCTCGGGCCAGCCTGTGCGTTTTCAAGACGAATGTGAAGGAAGAGTCATGGATACCACTATCTATCCTATCTTCAATGAACGCGGCAAGGTTGTACAATTCGGGATCTATAGCAATGATATCACGGATCAAAGGCGAGCAGAAGAGGCTTTGGAAGAAGGCAAGAGAGAAGTCGAGGAAGTAAATAGCGCACTGAGATTTCTGTTGAAGCAAAGGGGAGATGATCAGACAGAGTTTGAAGAGAGGATTATGTTGAACGTCAAAGAGCTGGTTGTGCCTTATGTGGGAAAGTTGAAGAAGCACGGCCTGGATCCCAAACAAATAGTCTACCTCAACATACTTGAATCCAATTTGAACGATATTGTTTCACCTTTTGCGCACACATTATCGTCGCAGTATTCGAGTCTCACGCCCACAGAGATTCAGACAGCGCAGCTCATCAAAGAGGGAAGAACCTCAAAGGAGATAGCCGAACTACTAAACGTCTCCGCCAGGACCATTGAATCTCACCGGCAAAACATCAGAGTAAAGATGGGTCTACATACCAAGAAGGCAAACCTCAGGTCCTGCCTATTGTCAATGTAGAAATACTGATTTTCTATCCGTTTTTGTCGAATCCGGTTTCGATATGGTTTTCATATCTTGCCTTTTTCAGAAGTAGAGATACTGGGAAGTACGTTTTAGAAATCTTCGCCCTCCAATATTCGAGATAATGTAAAGTTGTCTTGAGTTGACAAATCCCCCAATCCGATTTCAATTGAATCTCCCCGTCAGTTTCGATATGTGTTAAATATCTTGAGATTTTGTCGATTTGCGATCGTGGGAAGCAAACCTTTGGCCTCCAACAACGAGCGCTGACCACAATATTTTGTCTGGCCTAAGGAGTCGGCCTGCAAATCTCATATCCCACCAATTATCATTTCGCCAAACACCAGTAATTTGCTGGCAATATTCTGGCAATAAATTAGCATTAAATTCCCCCACCCCCGCTTGTTTAAATGGCATAATAGACAAGTGGATATTTAGCCTTATTTGCCTTATCAACGTACATGGAGGAGGGACGACGATAAGGTTTTCAGGGAGCAATCCATATCCTTATTGTGCAATGCTGCAGTTGCTCCTGTGTGTTGTGCACAAACTCGGCGCACGAATAACCAGTTGCAGATTTTGCATTTCCGGTTAAACCGAAGGCCCCCAGGGCTCAAAACCCTAATATTCCCCGAGAACAAAGCGCGGCTATTTCAAGGAGAAGGAATTCTCCTCATCATATCTCAACAACTGGGAGCGCAGTATTCTCAAAGGCAAAGCGCGAGGGGCGGCAGGGAATGCGCTCGCTGTTGCAGTTTAATCTAACCATGTTGATCGATCCAGAAGGGATGCGTTTTTCGGTTGGCACCGCGCACTAAGGGGAAAACAAGGAGTGAACTCGGAAAAAAACTTGGTGTCCTCCGCGTCTCGAACCAACCCCGAGCTAACTTCAAGGGGACTGGGCGGTGAACCTCAGTGGGATAGAAGGTGATACATGGCCGTGAATATCAAGAACAAGAAACCAGAGCTGGTCGTGGAGTACACGGATCCTCTGGAGGGCTTCAAGGGATGGTTGGCCATTGATACCCTTTCTCACAAGCTGTGCGCTGGCGGAGTGAGAGTACAGAAGGGGCTCACACGTGATTGCGTGATTGATTTGGCCCGGAACATGACTCTGAAGATGCGAATAGCAGGTATTAAAGCGGACGGGGCCAAGAGTGGCATCGATTACGATCCGCACTCACCCGGGAAGCGAGAGGCGCTGCTTCGCTTTATCCGATCTATCCGGCCCCATATACTTGAACGCTACTCAATGGGACCTGACCTGAACGTGAAAATGGAAGAACTTGATTATATTGCCAGCAAACTGGGTATCCCTTCGGTTAAGATTGCCATAGCTAAAGCCCAGGGCTTTGATATGCCGGACTTCCTGGAGCGATACGGAATGTTGGAATATCCCGTCAATCACGTTACACTTGGCAGGTTACGCGCAGGATGTGGGCTTGCTGCGGCCTGCATGGGAGTCCTCGACTTTCTCGGAATTCCAAATGAAAAAGCGACGGTTGCGATTCAAGGCTTTGGAGGCTTGGGCGGTGCTGCTGCTTATTGTCTTCACAAATATGGGATCAGAATCGTCGGGCTAGCCGATGAGGAAAAGAGTCTCATTAGTAACAATGGACACCGACTTGATATCAAAGCCATGGTAGAAGATTCTGCAAACGGTCTTATTCCAACAGACCAGAGGATCGGCCAGTATGCGGATCGCAATCAGATATATGACGTCGAATGTGACGTATTCATCCCCGCAGCCATTGAGAATGCCATCGTTCGGGATAACGCCAGAGACATTTCGGTAAAGGCCATTGTTCCCGGTGCCAATCTTGCCATAACAGGAGAGGCGGAAGAGCTTCTCAATGACCGTGGCATTATTGTCATCCCGGATTTCATGGCTGGCTGCGGAGGCTCTTTATCGATGGATGCGCTATTTGGCCCAAAGTCCCATCCTTCTGTGGGGGCTGTGCTTGATGAAGTGGAAAGACGGATGCGTTGCATGGTTAAGAAGGTCCTGGAGCGCGGCCGGAAAGATGGCATCACACCGAGACAAGCCGCCTACAATCTTTGCGCGGAAGCTCCCATATATCCAAACGCAAAACCATACGGACCGTTAGACGAGCGAGGAGAAAGCTTTGCATGACTCTCCTGATAAGTTTCTTAGAGAGCAAGTGTTGGCTGTCGCACAACTCAGTGCGCAAGGTGAGGATAACCTTTACCGGAGGGAGGTGTTAAGGAAGACGGGAATGAAGCTGGTATTAGCTATCGGTTTCGCTTGTTATGAAGCCGGGGCTGCTAAAAGGTTACAACAACTTGAATAGGGGGGTGAAAATAGCATGAAAAAGTTCAATATTAATAGAGCGTTAGTACTGTGTACGTTTTTTCTGCTGCTTCCAGTTTTTTCCACAATCGCTTTTGCCGGACCTGCTATCACGTCGATTGCGCCGAATACGGCTGGT
>JAQBAU010000041.1:0-8304 GCA_032126655.1 Desulfobacterales bacterium | reverse complement strand
GGCCAGGCCAAGACCCATAACAAGGAACCATGCGATAAAATATCCGAGAACAAACTTGGGAAACCTAAACCAGATCTCAGATTTCGGCACTTTCTCACCCGGTCTTCTCTCTATAAACCAGACCCAGACGACCGCGAGTATAAATGCCCAAATGCCAATGAACATGTCGATCCAGATCTTGGTCATGATAGCCGAGGCCAATATCCATCCCTCGTCCCAGTGAATCCCCTGTCCCGCAACCTTTGCCCTGATAAGCTCGTCAAGTATCGCCCCTGCCGCCGCATCAGCCCCATCCGTCTTTACAGTCAGTCCGAGACTGGCCCCGGCAACGATTGGCTCATTTGACCAGTATGAGGTGAGCACGCCCGGGAGGATGACCAGCTCTGAAACAGCAAAGATAACAACCAGAGACGATATCATGATAGGCACGATAGGCCTTGCGCGAATCGCGCCACCCGTTGCAATGGCCGCTGAAACCCCGCAAATCGAAATCGCTGAAGCCAGACATGCTGACCATTCCTTAGAAAGCTTGAAAAGTTTTCTGCAGATTGTATAGGCCAGCGGCCAGAAGAGCATATAAGCAGCGATTGTGGCACAGCAGCCGGCAAAGAAGAGGTGCATAGCAAAACCCGTGGCTTCGATCGCCTTCAACCCCAATTTGGTCCCCAGGCAGACAATCGCAATTTTGATGAACCATTCTGGTTTTGCTGCCTCCTTGATATAAGTTCTGAATCTCTTTGGAGTCAGATTGCCAAGAAAGAGTCCGGCAAACAGCGCTATGATGTAATAGGCGCCTCCCAGAGAAAGACTCCATTCAATGCCGTACTTCCCCCGTTCCAGAGAAGTGGCCGCGATGTATGCATTTTCACCAACGATATAGAAAAGTACGGTTAGCCAGAAGATAATACTCCAGGCGATGAAGTACTTCTTCACATTCCATCTCATGAAAATGGCCCCTATGCAGGTGGCAACGGTGAAGACAACATAGCTCACGAAAAGAGACACTGCCGGACTCATCAACCCCTTGCTGGAAGCTTTAAAGGACTTGGTCACGTCTACCCATTTGGAAAACTTGATGATCCAGCCTGTTGCGTCGAGCCCGGTTACTGCTGCAAAAAGACCCAGAGAGACAAAGAATAGACCGATCCAGACGGCCCACCAGTCTTCTGTACTCAACATCCCGGCATACCATCTTCTCTGCTCAGCCATCAGTGACCTCCCAAGAGTAACACGTTTACCAAAACGGCCAGCCCAATCAGGATGACCACGCCCATACCGACGCAAACGGCAATCAGTTTTGTCTCGATGGGCAGCCAAGGTTCCTGGGCCCCAAAAGCAACTGGGCCCTCTGGAGTGACACATACTTTCCCCGTGTCATCCTCTGCACAGATCTCTTCTGTCTTTTGGACTCGCCCTGTCGCTTCAGCAAGCTGTTTACGCAGTTTTACCAACTCCTGAATCAGTTCTTCTTTGGTTTTGTCTTCATCTCTCATCTTACGTGCCCTCCCAGTGACGGAGAACTCTCCTAAGTCCTAGAATTCAGATATTTGTTTGGTGTTTAAGGGAGTGAAAAGACGTGTTGAAAGGCAACTAAAGGAATGGATGAAAGTCCACCTCGTTGACATGGGATCCCTGTACACCCGCGGGTGGCAACTGTCAAGGAAATCCGTCTTCGTTCGGCTGTGCCGATTTGACTCTTCCGGGCCCTCCGTGCCCAACCCATATAAAGGGATTGATAAAACACAGGATTTCCGATAATGTAACAGGACATTGTGAGAAAACTATGCGAGGCACAGGACGGTCCGTCTACCCTGTGCATCTTTATCTTGGAGGCTGTGCGGTGTCACTCAACGAGAGCCCTGACTGTCACATTGAAGAGATCATTCATGCCAACGCTGCTGAGGTGATTGCACGGGTATCAGTGCAACTTGGCGATGAACAGATCCAATATTTCCTTCGGAATCAGGACTGCCTGACAACAGATCTACATAGCACCAAAGCAAGGCTAGGCATCAATCAAGAGAAGACCGGCGAATTCAAACTGAATGGCAACACGATCTCCTACGAAGCGAAGTTCTGGTTCTATATTCCAGAATACTCCGTGGGCTGCACAATTGACCAACTCATGACAACGGGCCTTGAAGTCAGCAAGATCTACCTGAGAAACCCCAAGTTGAAATACTCAGCTGAGGAACTGATCAATTTGATATCCAACCGCACCATCATTGTAGCTAAGGGAACCAAAGTGCTGTCGGACGGGATCCTCGCCGTGCCGGTTATGCCTTTTGTTCATCTTCCAAATCCAAAAGTCCTGACACCAGATTACCTTAAGGCAGCCATACACAAGAGAATTCCGCGAGTGGATCTCTACTTTGCTCAGCCGGAGCAAAAGGTGGACCAGGTTGTCATCCCGGCTGGGAGCGGGGTAATTTCTCACACCAGTCTGTTTACGCAGCAAAATGAAATCTACATTCTCGATCCGGAACACACAGATGCCAGGGTGGGAAGCAAACACACGAACGGGATCATATATCTCGAGTTGATGGGCGGAGATCGCGATATTATCAAGGAGACAATACATATCGAAGTCTACAAGCCGGCGGTGAGGCAGGAGGACACGAAGAAATCCTTCTTCATCGACCTGAAGTCCTCCCTCCTGGACAGGCTGTACCACGAGGGGTCTGTGGATGAACACACGGTTGCAGCCCTGAGTGAAGCGGATGGGCAGAAATTCATTCAGCTCGACGGTAGATACGATAAACTCCTAAGCGAATTGAAGCCCAATACTTCCCTCGTGCTTCAAGACTTTCCCAACCGACTCTTTGCGTCATACCTCATTGTGGCCGCCGATTTAGGCCTCATCAAAGAACTAACGTTCAAACGTGCACACGAAGAGGGGTACTTCTTCAGGTCCGAAGACCTCGCCTTCATGAACGCACTCCAGGATATGGGCGTCGACATCTACTGGAAGAACCCTCTGCAGGGGGACCTGGTCTTGTACAAGCAGTTTTTCATGAGATCTTCAGTGATTCCCTCATTCAATGAGGCGTTCAGTTCACGAAAACTCGCCGCGATTTACGGCACAGCAGGAGATGTCGACACCGACACTCAAAAAGAAATTGTAGACAGCATAAACTCATTCAAGGACTTTCACGGCGGTATTTGCGGGGTCCTCACAGGAGGAAGCGCTGGTAGCATCTTGTCGTTAGTGTCCGACACTACGGCTTCCCTGGGAATGCTTTCCGGGGCCGTATACTGGAAGATTCCCGGGGTGGACATCTATCCCCATGTCGATTTTGCCGCGTATCTTGGTAGAAACGACCTGTTGGAGAGACAAGAGATCCTCTCTGAAACCACAGAAGCAGACATCTATTTCAAAGGGGGCGTGGGTACCAATCTTGAAAACGCCATAACCTTTGTGAAGAAGAAGCTCGGTATCGGGCATTACAAACCCCAAATGTTCGTAGGAGCATTTTACAGACCACTTCAAGACTGGCTGAACCACCTGGCATCTGAAGGTATGGTGGATCCCAAAGTCTTCGATAACTGCTACTTCATCGAGCATGGCTCTGAAATCTTTGACGTCCTGTGTATACACTTTGGCTCAGAAGACAAAATGATCCACGAGGTCTCGGTAAACGAGATCTGATAACGGGTTTTGCTTGGCCATGATTACGGAAGAACATATCAGACAGCATCTTAAGAGGCTCTCTTCGGGTTCGCTTGGTGAACAAGGTCAGATGTCTGCTGATGTGTGGGAGCAATTGCAGGAATACTTGACGAATCATTACGAGCGTCTTGGCAAAGACGCACGGGTGTATGCCAACAACATTTTTGATCAACTGGAAACCGGGGTAGAACAGAGAATCAATGGCCTTCGCCAGGGCCGGGAGAAGACAGTATTACGCCGAAAGCTCTCCACGGCCCGCGGAGAAAGATCTCCCTTGCCGGTCCTCTACCTGGATACACCCGTGATTGAAAACATCATCAGGCACGGATTGGGGCAAAACCTCGACGAACCTGTGGCGGAAAACTCCAAGGCCCTGTACGAGGAAATCTTGTCCCTCGTTAAGAATGGAGCACTGATCTGTCCTGAAAACAGCTTTCATCGTGAAGTGCTGCAGATGGGGGGCACGCAGGGGTGGCACGGACTGCATATTATGAGACGGCTCTCGGATGGGTTGTCATTCAGGCATAGCCAGTCCATAGAAGACTTTCAGGTCTTCAGGGCTGTCCGTGGTTTCATCCAGGGGACTGGGCCGGTCAATTACCGGGAGTTTTGGCAGGATGCCTTTGATCCGGAAACGGTCGGTGCCATCATGAAGAAACGTCCTCTTGTCGAATTCAAACACCCGTTGGCCATCTCCGACAAGCCTGGCAAGGTCGGCAGCAAGTCAACGGAACCACAGCCGCTCTCCACGAGGCTCAGGATCAGATATGACAAATCTCTTCTCAAAAACGACCATCAACTGCAACGAAAGACCACGCGGCATCTGAGAGATTTGGTCAGACTGGGCTTGAAATACCAGGGCCTGATGGAGGAAGGGGAGAGGCGGCACCTTGATGGTTTTTGGGCTGGCCAGAAGACCGACTTGCCCCTCGCTCTCTGGAAGCACTATGGGGGCGCGCCTGAAGGGCTGGAGGGGCTGGTATCCTTCTACGAATCCGACTACTTCGGGAATGTCCCCGCTATCGAGATGAAACGAGACATCTGGAATGCCCTTTCAGAGCCCACGAAAGGGCTGGAGAGACTCACCGGACCAGCGGATGTGAATATTCTATCCCTGGTTCTCCCGTACACCGATATTGTGATTTTGAGTCGTAAGATGACTGATGTGGTAAGGGATAGACTGGGACTCCACGCCAAGTGTGACACGCAGATCTACAGCACAGATGAACATGATCTAATTATGGCTGCTCTCAGAGAGATAACTCGTCCCGACTAGAAGGATTAGATATGTCAGAGATAGACGCACTTCCACGTGAAAGACTCCTCGCGTTGCTCAAGAATTTCGCCAAGAATTGGCTCGCCCACGACGGCCTGTGGTTTCAGGCAGTGGAGCGGACGCACGGGATGGAGAACGCCATGGAGATAGATGCAGAGGCATATAAGCGCTTTTCGCCTATTGAGGCGAGGCGCATAAGAGACTTCCTTGGGCTCCCTGAACGGGGCGGACTTGAAGCTTTAAAGACCGCGCTTGAGTACCGGCTCTACGCCGTGCTGAACAAGCAACACAGTGAACTCAAAGGCGGTGCCCTTCTCTTTTATATGAACGACTGCAGGGTCCAAAGCGCGCGCAAGCGGAAGGGATTGCCGGACTTTCCGTGCAAGAAGGTGGGACTGGTGGAGTACAGCACCTTTGCTGCGGAAATTGATCCAAGAATCAACACCGACTGTATTGCCTGCCCGCCGGACGAGCATCCAGATGACTACTACTGCGGTTGGAAGTTCTGGATCGAAGAGGAGCAGGACAAAAGCAGATAGCTTGTGCCCATCCATGAATCAGTCTCTTGGTAATGGGTGCTGGCGTGAGTTTCCAATCCAGAAATGAGGAATTTTTCGCAAGGTCAAGAAAATCAAGGGATTGCGCGGAGGCGTACATTTGGTACGTCGCACAAGCGATCCCGAAGATTGACGCCGAGATTGCGGAAAAGGGCCATTTATGGATGGAAACTAGATGAGGTGGGGTTGAAAAGAGTTACGACTCCCACCTTCTACCGTGAGTATGATTGACTCGGCGGGGCTTTTCACAGTCACGCGAGCAAGCTGCCCGCCTTCAGCTTTACTGTAAGCTGCACAAAGGGTTGCTACTTTGTGCACAATCTCCACGGGTGCGTCAGAAGGGATCAGAACAGTTGGGCCCGGCACATCCGTCATGCAAACCACAATGTCTTTCTCGGGAGCTGTAAACTGTGCGATATGTCTGTTGTCCTCCTTGGTACGGCCCACAATAACCTTGTGGTTATCGTGAAGGCGGAAATGGCGGCCGTACTTTAGTAATTCGAAGTCTCTCTCGCAACAGTCCTCTTGGTGTTCGAGCAGATCCTTCACCCGCCTCGAAAAGCCGGGATCTGTCAGAAGGCATCCTCCACCCGGGGAGGGATAGTCGGTAATGCCAAAAGCTTCAGCCAGCTTCATCTGCGGTTTGCGGGAACGACCCGAGAAGTCCAGGAGGCGCTCACGATCGACCAACCCCTGCTCCTCGGGAATCGTTACGGGAAGCAGCTTGGCGCTCAGCGGACGAACGATGAGGCCGGCAAAACCAGAGGCTTTTTCAACATAGCGGAGCGACGGTTTAGTCTGCGACATTGGACGTTGTCCCACCACCTCGCCGGTAAAAAGAAAGTCAAACCGTTCTTGCGTCATCATGGAACCGGCAATCTTGAGCATGAGGGCATGACAGTCCAGACAAGGGTTCATGTTCGTGCCGTACCCGCAGTTGGGATTTCTCAGCATCTCAACATATACAGGAGTAATGTTCTTCACGCGCAAGGGAATCCCTGTGGTTCGGGCCGCACAACGCGCCCTGTCTGCGCTGAAGAAGGGGGTTTCAAAATTGACCCAAGCCACCTCGATACCCTGCTCCCCGAGAACCAATGCAGCCAGAATGCTGTCGAGTCCTCCGGACGTGAGACCGAGAGCGCGAACTGCACCGCCCGACCTTTTTTGAGGTGCTGAGTTCAATGACCTTTCCTGCTTGGAGGTGGACGCCATGGCCATGAAGATAGCAAAAGACCGCGTTAAGAAGATCTTGAACATACTAAGTAGAACCTATCCGGATGTCAAGACAGCCCTGCGTCACAGAAATCCGGTGGAACTTCTCGTTGCCACGATTCTATCAGCCCAGTGCACGGATAAGCAAGTCAACCAGGTGACTCCTGCCCTGTTCAAGAAACTACGGACAGCCCTGGACTTTGCTGAAGTGCCCCTTTCCGATCTTGAGGAAATGGTCCGCCCCACGGGCTTTTATCGAAACAAGGCAAAGAGCATCAAGGCGTGCTGTGAAGCGTTGGTAGAGAAACATGGTGGGAAGGTTCCTGACAATATGGAGGAACTCGTTCAACTCCCCGGCATCGGACGAAAGACTGCAAACGTCATTCTTGGAAGCGCGTTTGGGATTCCCGGTATCGTCGTGGACACGCACGTAAAACGCTTGTCACAGCGAATCGGTCTGACCAAAGAGCGTGACCCGGTCAAGATCGAATTCGATCTCATGCCACAAATTCCCAAAAAGGACTGGATCGCCTTTTCGCATCAAATGGTCTGGCACGGCAGAGCATTGTGCAATGCACGCAAGCCAAGGTGCCCTGAATGCCCCCTGCTCGACCTGTGTGACCATGGGCGGAAGGCGACTTAGCCTTCATTCAACGGTCGCTGCTGCTAGAGACCGCTTCCCTTCGGCCTCGGACGAATAGTCAGATCCCTTTGTTGAAGGTGACATCCTCAATGAGTCTTCACGACTATTTTGGGGACCCCCGGATTCATATCATCGTTTCTCACAAAAACAGAGACGTCGCATGGGGTTTAACCCTGATAGTCATTGCAGTTTGTGCGACTCTATAATATGATAAACGTGTTGCACCTGGTATGAAAAGGGACCGAATGCTACAGGAAACGACAGGGCGAAATGGAGTCATAGACATTTTCTGGTGCGTCTTCATGATTGTCATTGAATCAACGCTTGCGGCGATAGGCAGCACTTTGTCAGTACACCCATATCGTGCAAATCCTTAGAATCCATAGCGGCAGCACAAAAAAGCTAACCATCACAGTTAGTCGGGATACAAATAGGGAGGTAAACTGACATGACCTGGTCATCGATTCTTCGTAAGCTTCTCCTTGGTATAAGCCTCGTGATCCTTGTAGCAGGGGGCTGCAAGGAGCGTCAAGAGCCTGCACCGCACGAAGAACCTGCCTTGGTTCGAAAGAAAATTGAGCTACCTAAACCGTCCACCGCCCAGGCCGTGAAACCCGCCGACAAGGGAGCGGCCATACCCGTCATCGGAGCTGATCTACCAAAGCCGGAATCCCCAGAACTACCCCCCACAGAATCGGCGGAAGTGGCGCCGGCTATAACAGAAGCTGCTATCCCTCCAGTCGCAGTGGGAACGCAGAGCGAAGGCCCATCGATCCAAGGGAAACCGCGCGCCGGAACTTATACCATCAATCTGGCTTCCTTCAAGCAAAGGCAGAGTGCTGACCAACATATGGAGAAACTGAAAAAACTGGGCATTGCCCCGTTTATCTGGGAAGTCGATCTCGGTGACAAGGGGAAATGGCACCGAGTCTCTGTTGGAGGTTTT
>JAQBAU010000040.1:0-3954 GCA_032126655.1 Desulfobacterales bacterium | reverse complement strand
GAGTCTTAATAAACCGCTCATTCATAATGTTGCTTGGCTTTGTTTTGTCTGTCCAGGCTTTGGCCTCCAGGATGTTGTCCTGTTCCCATCGATCCAGTTCGCCACACGTTGTTACGTGAGTAAGGATTAAGCCTTCTGCTTCATCAGGATCAATGGGTGTTGCCCCCTCTGGATATTCGAATTCTATCACAACTCATCCCATAGGTTTGAAGGCATAGTATCAACAAGATCATCAATCATTTCAGATAGGACTTTCTTGTTTTCTTTTGCACTGAGCGACTGATCTTCAAGTGCCATTGTCTGATTCGCTACGGCAAGACGCTTTTCGGCAACTTGCCTTGCCCTGGCCCGAATTGTTTTTTCCAAGGAGGAGTGTGGTACGAATCCGTAAACGAATCGACAATCAAGGCGCTCTGCAACGCGTCGCATAGTCTTGATTGTAACCGCACCAACTATCTCATCTTTTTCGATGCGCGCTACCGCCTGTTGTGCGACTCCCAGACGTTCAGCCAATTGCCTGGCGGTCATTCCGAGCGCATCTCGTAGAGCCCTGATCCAACCTTTATTAGGGGGGGTAGAATGGCATAAAGGGCTAAGCTCTCGGAGAGAGGCGTCCAGTTGCTCTCTAATAAGTTTCTTCTTTTTCATGGTACAACCACCTTTAGTGTATGTTCTAAGACTCAATTACGCGGCAAGTACAACAGATAAGTTGTATTATGTCAACAATAAACAACATACATATTGTAACCACATCCTAGATATACAATATATATGTGGTAATAATCACAATTCTTTTCCATCGGACGCCTGGAATGAGGGTTCTGGCGCGGCTAAGCGACAATACTCGCCAGTTCGTTGTTCGCTCTGCTTTTCTTCCTTCCGCGAAATATCGCCGCCAGAATCCAGACAGGCAATATACCTCCGGGGCAATGAGGACTAGCGTCTCCCTTGGGCTTGTCTTCGACTTCCCTTCGACTTGTTCCTGAGCGGCGGGCGCGGCTCGCCACCACCGGGGGGCAGGACAATCTTATCCTCCGAAGCGACCCATACAAAACGTGACTGCGATTTGCTCCCTTTGTAGGCGGGGACCCGGAAACGCCGCACATGGAAGTTGCAGCTCATCAAAAGCTGTTCGAAACTCTTACTCGGCTCAGGCGACCATACTGCCAGGCATCCCTGTTCGCGGAGCGCGAGGCGGCAGGCCTCGATTCCTTCAGGACCGTACAGACGTTGGTTCCCTGAATCGGTCACCGCGCTGGGACCATTATCGATATCCAGCAGAATCGCATCGAATCTGCTCTTGGAACGTGAGATAAGCTCGACGATATCACCCGTTTTGAGGTCCACTCGTTTGTCCTCTAGAGGGCGGCCGTTGAGTTCCCCAAAGAACTTACGATTCCATTCGACTACAGCACCCAACAGTTCGCTCACCACCACTTTGGCGTGGGGGCTGAGCATATCGAGAGCCTGGCGCAAGTATAGCCCATACCCAAGCCGCCGATGAGTATGCTGGGCGCCTTGCGACCAGCCAGATGCGCACAACCCAGCCTCGCCAGCTCAAGTTCCGACTCATGTTGGCGACTGTGCATCAAATCCTGACCATTGATCCTGATCGAGAAATCACGCCCATGCTGATAAAGCACCATCTCGCTCCCGTCCGGGGTCCGGGCTGTCGCTATTCTTACTCTCGGTTTCATGGTGGCATCCCATTGGTGACAAGTGGCAGAGATACCGGAGTCACGTTCCGGTTGTTGGCAGTCATAGCCTGCGCTCACTCTTTTCGGGTTGATTGCCACAACAGTGTACTGTTTCTCGGGTGGTTACACAACCGCAACTTCATCGTGAACTAAACCGAGGCCCAGCTTCTGGTAAAGGGCGATGCCCGCTTCGGTCTTGTAGTCCACTATCCATCGTATCGAAAAAGGGGGAAGTTGTTATCTAAGTTGACGTCTTCGCCCGTAAGTCCAAATAGTCAACACCATCCCCTTCATTTTACCAGACCAGCTGATTATCGCTCTGATTTCCTGGGAGGGAAAGATATCGAAATCATATCAAAAGATTTTGAGGACGGGCCAAAGTAAAGATAATATGGCATTATCTTAAAGTTGGCTATTTTAGAGATTATTTCTTGTCATCGCAAATTTCTGGTTTTCTTATTCCAGTGGTGACATATCAATATTGCGTTACTCTACTCCGCCGTGCTCGCGGATCAAAAAGACGACGTTCTTATGGCCTTCCGTTGCAGCTTGGTGCAGGGGAGTAAAGCCGTTCTTATCTCTGTCATTAACATTACCCCCCTTTTCAATCAGAAACCTGACCACCTCCCGGTGGCCTTTATAAGCGGCCTTGTGCAGAGGCGTTTCTCCGTCCTCATCACGGGCATTGATATCTGCGCCATGGCCAATGAGGACTTCTGCCACACCCAAACGTCCATGCCAGGCAGCGCCGTGCAGAGGGGTCCACAGCACGCCATCTTTTGGATCAACGTCCGCTCCGTTGGCAATGAGAAGCACGACCACGTCTTTAACCTTCTCGTCTCGCTGCATGGTCGCACTGTGTAGAGGTGTCTGGCCATCCATGTTCTTAGCATTGACGTCAGCTCCATGGGCGATGAGCATTTCAACCACATCTCTGGGAGCCTCATAAGCTGCCCGGTGCAGGGGCGTCTCACCGTCCCCTCCCTTTGCGTTGACATCTGCACCTCTTGCAATCAGAAGCTCAACTACCTCCTTGTAATCACTAAATATAGGGGTATAACCCTCCTTGTTTTTGGCATTCACGTTTGCTCCCTTGGCAAGAAGAAACTGGACCACCCCCTTCTGGCCTTCATAAGCGGCCTTGTGCAGAGGCGTCTCACCTTCTTCATTCCTGGCATTAATGCGTCCCGGCTTTTCTCTTAACAAAGACTCGACTTTAACAACGTCTCCCTTTTCTGCCGCATCGTGGATCTCGGCACACCAGGCCGGCATGACACCCAGAAAGAAGATCCATAGTGCAACCAGAGCTATTCTGATATTGGTCATAACGTTTGCTCCTCAGATAAGACGAGTAAAGCGATTTTTGGTGACCTACCAGCCAATCGTGAACCCCATGCTCCAATTCTGATACACAACATCGGCGAGATCTCCATATCCGGAGATCAAACTCCCTTGAACGCCCGGCTAAGGATCGTCCGCCTTTTCTTCCGTCAAATAATCGCCAAGCATCCCTCTGCTGTGTTCATCCTCGTGGCAGTATACGCACAGGTTTTCCCAGTTAGAACCGTCTGAGGGATTGTTCCGGGGGTTCCCGTCTTTATGGTGCACAGTCAGCAAGCGCCTATTCTTGTGGTCAAACTCTCTGCCGCACTTAGCGCATATAAGCCCGTGAATCTTTAGCGATCGTTCCCGATAGTTGCTGCCGGAAGAAACGTTCTTGCGCAGTTCCCTGACGAGGTCTTCAACGCTTTTGCTCTCACCCGTTTTCTTGGGCCGTTGCGATTTGGGCCTGCCTTTGTACGTACTGGTCATGGTCCGTATCCTACAGAAAGATTTAGCCTTATAGTTCAGATATTAGACTGGCGAATCTGCAACCGCAAATAAGTCTTCAAATGTCTAGGTTTGGCCCGCTTGTTTTTTTTCATAGCTGTGTTAAGAGTGAATCATGAGCCTGTTAGCTAAGTCAACTAACTTTCATAATTGGCATTATATGGGAAGGCTTTTTGTGTGGGCATGGCATGGCCTTGACACAGAACCTCTGCTTCCTTTCCATGCCTGATTGTAAGGAGGAAAAAGGCCGGTATGACAAGAGAGAAAAGGAAGAATTCTCGAATAGATCTCCAGTTCCAAGTAATATATGTCGGACTAAAAGACGAGAGGCCACACGAGGCGAAAGACCTGAGCATGGGCGGGTTGTTCATTGAGACAGCAAACGCTTCTAAGTTCCGAGAAGGAGATGAAATCGAACTTGTCATGC
>JAQBAU010000039.1:0-13319 GCA_032126655.1 Desulfobacterales bacterium | reverse complement strand
ATGAAGCCAGCATAGCCCACCACCTGCGCGTAGTCACCTGTCACGTCTCCCGATGTGGCATACTGGACCAGCTCAGCCTTTTCTGCACCCATGACCTTACAAGCCTCGAGTACGATCGTGGTGGGAATGACACCGCACATGGTTATCCCATGCCTGGCAACGGTCTCATAAAGCCCCTTGGGGTCTAATTCCAGGATACGATCCATGGCCAGCATGTCTTTCTCCTGGGCTGCTTTCTGAGACTCATAATGGGTCATATCCGTGCTCGCTACCAGAAGGACCTCCTTCCCATAGTCCTGAATTCCCTGCACCAAGGCCTGGCCAATCTCCTGACACGCGTCGAGAGACAGGTGGGACAGTCCGATGGGTACGATGCTTACTTCAGGCTGCACAAACTGGAGAAATGGTACCTGGACTTCGATCGAATGCTCCGTGCTGTGGGCATGGGGATCGTCCTCTATCTTCACGGCAGATGTGGAAATCTTCAGGATGCATTCAGCCAAGTCCTCATTGATTGGAACCGACCCGAGCGGCATATCCCATGCCCCCGACGAAGTCAGGGCCACAGGAGCACCTATGCCACGATGGTTCGGCCCCAGAATCACCACGGCCTCAGGCACAGTGATTTGAGAGAACACGGCCCCGGCTACCCCACCAGAATACATGTACCCTGCATGGGGGGAAATGGCAGCGAGCACCTTTCTTGGATCTGGAACGCGCTTAATCAATGTACTCAACTGCTCTTCCAAACGGCTCTTTTCACCGGGATAGAACATATTGGCTACAGCAGGTATGCGAGACATAGAGCACCTCTTAGGTTCGTGTTCGGAATCCGCTGTGTCTTTCCGTGCGGCCACACATTCCACGTCTGGGTTTGAGCGTGAAGGATCATAACATAAACGCCCCCCCCGGACAAGGTGTGAACCCCACGCGTTGAGACTGTTGGCCGACAGCCGGCAGAGACGGCCTGATGCTACGAACCAAACACGGAAAAAAGGAGACGTAAAGGGCTTGACAAAAGCCTCTTTTTGTCTATATTAGGGCACTTGTTTTTTATTTTTTGTGGCACTCCCACAAAAAACGTACGAAATACTAATAGGTTGCAGACTTATCTTTGCTTCATGTGCATGAATTTATGGTGTCAGTTTGTAGTCAATTGCGGACGACAGGCTGATCATAACAGTTAGGAGATTCTCATGGCCTTACCCAAACGAAAGGTTTCCAAGTCCAGACGAGGCAAGCGACGAACCCATCAGAAGGTGACCCTACCCAACCTCACGACATGCCCCCAGTGTAACGAGCCTAAGTTGCCGCATCATGTGTGCCAGAATTGCGGCTACTATAAGGGGCGACCCGTCATCAAAACCGAGGAAGTGTAGATGCCCTACCAGGAACATGTGCAAACCAGTCAAAACAACCCCAGGGTTTCATTGTAGAAAAGCAGGTGTCTAATCAGGATGCCAGCAGACATCGGGAACCACAATGACTGACAATGCCAAGCGTGTCGTAGTAGTCACCGGAGGGTCAAGAGGTATCGGCCGTGCCATCGGGCTTCGCATGGCCGACGCTGATACCAGAATATATTTCAATTACTCCGCAACCGTTAGCACAGATGCGGAAGAGACCGAAAGGCTCGTCGAGGCTGCCGGCGGAAGTGCTCGGGCTATCCGCGTAGACGTCAGCTCCCGGGAAGATGTGCAAGCGCTTTTCAACCAGATTGTCGAAGAATCCGGCCGGGTGGACGTGTTGGTAAACAACGCAGGCATCACCGCGGACGGGTTGTTGGTTCGCATGAAGGAAGAAGATTGGGACCGGGTTCTGGATATCAATCTGAAAGGGGCTTTCTATTGTATACAGGCTGCAGCAAAGACGATGATGAAGCAGCGGTCTGGGCGTATCATCAACATGGCGTCCGTGGTCGGTGTGATGGGAAATGCTGGACAGGCTAATTACGTCGCGTCCAAGGCCGGTCTAATTGGCCTCACCAAGACAGTGGCAAGAGAACTCGCCCCGAGAGGGATTGCAGTGAATGCAGTGGCGCCCGGATTCATCCAAACGTCTATGACGGCCGAGCTTTCCGAAAAAGTCAAGGAAGCCATGTTGGCCCAGATTCCGCTGGGACGCATGGGCCAGCCCGAAGACGTGGCCGAGGTCGTAGCCTTCCTTGCATCGGAGGAGGCTTCTTATATTACAGGACAGGTTATCCATATTAATGGGGGCATGTATATGTGAGGCGAAAGGCTAAGGGCGTGAGGCAGATGACAATAGGGCTTCTACCTTTTGCCTTTGACCTTAGGCCGTTGCCCCTTGCGCTCGCTCCTACGGGAGTTGCATAATAGAGAACCATTATTGATAGACAACGATTAAGAATCTTGGGATGAAGGAGGTGACGGCACGTGTCAGTTGAAGAAAAAATAAAAAACATTATTGTTGACAAGCTAAGTGTTGAACCGGATGAGGTTGTCCCGGAGGCGTCTTTTGTGGATGACCTCGGTGCAGATTCACTCGATCTGGTTGAGCTGATCATGGCGATGGAAGAAGCCTTTGACATAGAGATATCTGATGATCAGGCAGAAAAACTCCAGACGGTTCAAGATGCCATCAACTATATAAAAGAACATTCTTGAAACAGGGGGGCCGAGTCCCTGGCAGGTTTGGGAGGCTCAAGCAGCCTCCCAAACCCCATCGTGTCCATCCATAAACAACCTCTGAGCAGAGGCCTGCGAGACAAGTCTCTGGATACCGCACCCCCCGAACACAAAACCATTAAGATTATTTCATGATGAAGATAATTATTGGGTCTGATCATGCTGGTTATCACATGAAGGAGAAGGTGATTATTCACCTCCGCGAACGGGGCGTTGAGGTAGAAGACGCCGGGACGTACAATGAAGAGTCCGTGGATTATACAGACTACGGAAAAGCAGTAGCAGCCAAGGTATCAGATGCTTCTTTTGACCGCGGCATCTTGATCTGTGGAACAGGGCTCGGAATGTCCATGGTCGCAAACCGATTTCGCGGTGTACGGGCTGCGCTGGCCAACGATCTTTTCTCAGCCATAATGAGCAGACGCCACAATGACTCCAATATACTCGTCATGGGCGGCCGGTTGATCGGTGACGCGCTCGCCATGCAAATCGTCGATACTTGGATTGAAACCCTTTTTGAAGGGGGGCGTCACCAACGCCGCGTGGAGAAGATGGATATTGAGTGAACAGAGTAGTATTCAGACTGAGCTTGAAATCATAAGACAGGCTGATCCCGAGATTGCTCGTGCCATAGAGTTGGAGCTTGAGCGACAGACCTACAAGCTGGAACTGGTGGCTTCGGAGAATATCACCAGCCCGGCAGTCATGGCTGCCCAGGCCAGTGTGATGACCAACAAGTATGCTGAGGGCTATCCGGACCGCCGTTATTATGGAGGTTGCCAGTACGTCGATATCGCAGAGAAGCTGGCCATTGAGCGAGCGAAACGAGTCTTCAACGCCCCTTATGCTAACGTACAGCCCCACTCTGGAACCCAGGCCAACATGGCGGTTTACTTTGCTTACCTGGCGCCCGGAGATGCGATTTTGGGAATGGACCTTTCACACGGGGGCCACCTTTCCCACGGCAGCCCTGCCAGTTTCTCGGGCCGATTGTTCAATGTTGCCTCCTACGGGATTGATGAGAAGACTGGAACAATCGACTATGACCAAGTACGCGCTATCGCAGAGGAGCATCGCCCCAAGATGATAGTTGCCGGAGCGAGTGCATATCCAAGAATCATTGATTTTGCCGTCTTTGCAGACATTGCCCGTTCCGTGAATGCCTACCTCTTGGCAGATATGGCGCACATCGCGGGCTTGGTTGCAGCGGGCGTGCATCCCTCGCCGGTCCCTCACGCAGATATGATAACTTCCACGACTCACAAGACCATGCGAGGGCCGAGGGGGGGCTTCATCCTGGCACAGGAAGCACATGGCAAAGCGCTCAACAGCCAGATATTTCCAGGGATCCAGGGGGGGCCTTTGATGCACGTGATAGCTGCCAAGGCCATCGCTTTCAAACTCGCCCTCTCAGATGACTTCAGAGCCTATCAACGCCAAACAGTAATAAACGCCAAGGCTTTGGCCCGGCATCTCCTCGAAGCGGGCTTCAAGCTCGTGTCCGGGGGCACGGACAACCACCTCCTTTTACTGGATCTCAGGGACGTCGACATTACAGGGCTGGATGCTGAGAAGGCTTTGGATGAGTCTGGGATTACGGTCAACAAGAACACCATACCGTTTGAAAGCCGCGGGCCATCTGTCACAAGCGGGATTCGTCTGGGTAGCCCTGCGGTAACGACACGCGGCATGAAAGAGCCTGAAATGGCTTTGATTGCATCCCTCATTGTAGAGGTGCTGCGCGACCCTCAGGATGAAATGACGATTCGGCGTGTCAGGGAAACCGTACACGACCTGTGTAAGAAGTTTCCACTCTACCATCAGAACTGACGATGGAAACCTTTGTATGAGCCGGCCTTCCTGGAAAACATATTTTATGGATATTGCCTTTCTCGTGGCCAAGCGTTCTACTTGCCTCCGCCGCCAGGTCGGGGCAATTGCTGTAGCGGACAAACGGATTCTTGCGACGGGCTACAACGGGGCGCCTTTAGGGCTTGCTCATTGCCTCGAGGTTGGCTGTCTGCGTGAGGAATTGGGGGTTGCTTCAGGTGAACGACACGAACTGTGTCGCGGGCTTCATGCAGAACAAAATGTCATCATTCAAGCTGCCTATCACGGGGTTTCTATCAAAGGAGCCACGCTTTACTGCACCAACCTCCCTTGCTCTATCTGTTCGAAGATGCTTATCAACGCGGGTATTGGTGACATAGTGTATCAAGAAGGGTATGCAGATTCCATGACGGAGGAAATGCTGCAAGCTGCCGGGGTGACTCTCACCCGGGTCCACGGAGCTTGAAGCCTTTTGTTCCTTAACCCAAACGGAATAGAGGTCAGGACATGAAATGCCCATATTGCCGTGAGATAGACAACAAGGTTATCGATTCCAGGATGACGAAGGAGGGGCATGCAGTCAGGCGTCGGCGTGAATGCCTGCTTTGTAACCACCGTTTTACGACCTATGAACGGGTCGAGGAGTTGCCCCTTGTCCTGATCAAGAAGGATGGCAGGCGGGAGACCTTTGATCGTGGCAAAGTCCTTGCTGGGATACAGAAGGCCTGTCAAAAACGAAATATCAGCATAAACACCCTCGAAGAATTTGTGGACGAACTGGAACGGGAACTCCAGGAGATGGGAGAAAAAGAGATTTCCTCCTCGATTGTTGGCGGACGCATCATGACGAAACTCCACGAATTGGATGACGTAGCCTATGTCCGTTTTGCTTCTGTGTATAGGGAATTCAAGGACGTCAATGACTTCATGTCCGAACTGAAGGACCTACTCGACGCTCCCAGGAAACTAACGTAGCTCCCCCGAAATTAAGGAGGCAGGCCCAAGGTCTTTAGTCGTGGATAAAACCTTTATGAAAATGGCCCTTGAGTTGGCTGAACAGGGTCGGGGCTGGACGTCTCCCAACCCGATGGTGGGTGCAGTCATTGTCAAGGACGGTGCGGTTATTGGTAAAGGTTTCCACCAGGTAGCAGGCGGCCCCCATGCCGAGATTCATGCCCTCAATGACGCGGGGGGCAAGGCCAAAGGGGCCACACTCTATGTGAGCTTGGAGCCGTGCAATCATACGGGCCGCACGCCGCCGTGCACTGAAGCAATCCTCGAGAGTGGGATCAAACGGGTTGTCGCCGGCATTAGAGATCCTGATCCCAGGGTTACGGGCAGCGGACTCGGCTTTTTGGAAAGTCAGGGCGTGGAAGTGTCGGTTGGGGTCTGCGAAGCTGCGTGTCGCCGCATCAATGAAGCTTTCATAAAATACGTTACCACATCATGTCCCTTTGTCATCTTGAAATGCGCCGCTACACTTGATGGTTGCATTGCGACAAGGAGCGGGGATTCCAAATGGATCACGAATCCCCTTTCCAGACAGTTCGTCCATGAGATCCGTCACGCGGTCGACGCAATCATGGTCGGGATAGGCACTGTGCTCAAAGACGACCCACAGCTAACAACCCGCCTTGAAGGCCGTGAGGCAAAAGATCCTATGCGGATCGTGCTTGACACAAATCTGTCAATCCCCAAGAAGGCAAGAATGTTGCGTCTGTCGTCAGATTCTGGTATATTAATAGTTTGTGGTCATTCTGCCCCCTTGGAAAAGAGGAAGAAGCTGGAAGGATTCGGGATTCGCTTTCTGACCTTGGACGACGAAGAAGGGCAGATTGATCTCACTGCTCTCGTAGAAGAGTTGGGGAAGATAGGCATTACCAGTCTACTTATCGAAGGCGGAAGCCGCATAAACGGTTCAGCCTTACGGGCTGGCATTGTGGACAAGGTCTACATGTTCTATGCGCCCAAGATATACGGAGGAGAGGGAATTCCAATTTGCGCTGGACCCGGGGTGGAGCTCATGGAGCAAAGTATGAGCCTTGAGGATATCACGGTCCATCGCTTCGCAGATGATGTGATGATCGAAGGATATGTAAAGTACCCCAGTGGTGGATGAGAATCATTGCCTTTATCAACTTTAGGCACTTTTACATGTGAGTATCTTTAAATGAATGCGGAGTGCGGAATGCGGAGTGCGGAATAAGAAACAGCTATCTTTTGACTTTAGGCCCCCTGGCCCAGACCCTGGCCCAGACCGGGGTCATAGGCTTCGTAGATTAACCTAATCAGGTAGCGCCAGGGCGGGCCTGGCTTGGTATCATGGTAGGCTGAGCCGGGCACGTAACACCTATAGACTTAGCTGGTGGATATGACTATGTCGCGCCAGGGCAGGCTTTAGCGCACCCTGGCCCAGACCGGGTTTACAGGTGTAATAGGGTGACCTGGCAGATGGCGTCCGACTGGCTTAGTGCGCTGATCTCGGAACGCAGCTCCAGGGTGGGCTTTAGACACCTTAGGCACTCCTCTTTTGACCAGTAACTAATGGCTGATGACTACACCTCACAAAGGAGAAGGCCATCGACAGCGACTGAGGGAGAAGTTCCTGACCTCCGGCCTGGAAGGATTCCATGACTACGAGGTTATTGAGCTGCTCCTGACGTTGGCGACACCCAGAAAGGATTGTAAGGACCAGGCCAAGGCAGCCTTGAAGCAATTCAAGACTTTACAGGGAGTAATTGAAGCGTCACCCGAGGAGCTTCAAGAGATCAAAGGAATCGGTCCCAAGAACGTTTTTGGAATCAAGTTTGCTCGGGCCGTTGCCGAGCGATACCTGCAGAAGAAACTGGTCAGCAAAGATCCGATACACTCTTCCAAAGAGCTTTTCGATTACCTTTACCACAGTCTTAGAGACAAGAAGCGGGAAATCTTCAAAGTCGTCTTCCTGGATGCACAGAACAGAATTGTTGACATTGAAGACCTGTTTGAAGGGTCTCTGACGGCAAGCAGTGTTTATCCCAGGGAAGTCGTGCAGGCAGCGCTGAGGCATCATGCGGCCGGCATTTTCCTGGTCCATAATCACCCGTCAGGAGAGCCAAAGCCATCTCGTGAAGACAAGCGCCTTACCCGCGAATTGATCCATGCCTGTCGCGTCATGGCAATCACGGTTCACGAACACCTGATCATAGGCGACAACACCTATTTCAGTTTTGCTGACCACGGCCATATTGCAGAAATGAACCGCGAATATGACTCCCATTTCAAAGCCTGAACAATAACAAACAATGAATTACTTCTCATCGAGAATTGAGGTTGGAAGCCATGACGCTCAGTAGTGTGATAGGTGCTTTTGGCGGGATTGCCTCTATCGTCGGATTAATCTCCCTGTTATGGTACGCAAGAAAATCCACGAGTGGCAAACAGATTTTCTATGGGGTCTCGGAAAATGTCCCCCTTGCCTCCGCCTTCAGCACTGATATTAACAAATTCACTATCTTGTATGGACCACGAGGTGAACAGGAAGAAATTCAATCTGCATTCTTAACGGAGTTCAGATTTGCCAGTTTTGGAAGGGACTCCATTAGAGCAGACGACTTTGTGCCGCGAAATCCTGTAAAGCTCTTGGTAGAAGGGTGTAAGGTACTAGACATATCAATGAGCGGTGTTGCACGCGAAGCGAACGGCATACGATTAGGGGGCGTAGAAACAGAAGATGACATGACCAGCGTAGAGGTACTATGGGACTACCTGGATCACAAGGACGGTGCACGACTTCGTGTACTATCTGATGGTAGACCTAGAAACCTTGAGCTCGTTGGTGACATTGTCGGAATGCCTCAAGGTATTCAAAATATCAACGTTGCAAGTGCCTCAAGGGGTCAAAGAACGATACTAACTCTCACTCTTGTTTTTGTTCTACTATCCCTGTGTATGTGGAATGCATATCTCTTTAAATGGGTTACGGGTATGTGGTCACATATTTGGTTGCTCTTAACCCCCATGTTGACAATGTTTTTGTTTTTCATAATATCGTTTATAGTAATGGAAGTCATAATCCCAGAGAGAAGGGGAAGGTGGGCGCCTAATCTATCATTCATGCCTTGGTATTTGCCTAGACCAATTAGTATAGCCTTTACGGACTCTCCCGATTTGTATGATAGAAGCAGGATTCAGTATTAAGAAGACATTATCTCTTCCCCCCCCTTTTCTTTTTCCAAAGGGCATCAGAGCGTCCCGCTTTGCGGGGTAGTCGAGACTTTCTGGCCCGCATCACTTAAGCCGCAGATCAACACGACTGTCCTTCAAGGTCTCCTTTTTCTCCGGTGCCAGTGATTGGGGCTCTACGAGAAATATCCTTTCCGTCTCCACTTTGTCTGACTGAAGAATGTAATCTTTGACTCGCTGCGCACGCTGTATAGCGAGCAATCTCAGATCATCTTCCTCAACAATGATGTGCTCCAAGAGCAATTGCTCCATCTCCGGTGCCGGCAGTTTCTTCGTACGGCCTATGACATTCTTCTCTTTCTTAAAATCCGCCTCTTTGTAGGCCTTCCACAGATATTCTTCGTATTCTTCAGTCCCGATGGTGATCTCATCTACTGAAATGGGTGGAGAGTCCTTCTTCACTACGTCCTTGTGTTTCTCAGCCTTCAATTGCTTGTCGAAGAAGTACTGAGTTAGCCCCTCCTTGTCTTGCTCCAGTTCGACATGTCCCTCAATGTCGAGGTTCAGTGCCGGCCTGTCATAGAGAGCCTGCGTCAGGGCGTCAAGTTTTTGCTGGCTGTCAGGAGTGATCTCAAATCGGCCGTATTCAAATTCCAGAACGCTGAGCTCTTCTCCTCCCCCTCCAAAAGCAGCCCCCAGGAGGCCGAAGGGAGACGTTGCTGCTTTTACAAGCAGATTCTTAATCATTTGAAGAATGATGCTTCCCACGCTGAATTCCGGGTCGTCCAGTTCGCCTGATACGGGGAGATCCAGGTCAATCTCTCCATTCCTGTTCTTCAACAGAGAAACCCCCAGTTTTACCGGCAGATTGGTGGCATCAGGACTTTCCACTTTGTCCCCAAATGTGAATTGGTCAAGAAACACCTTGTTCTGGGAATCCAGTTTTCTCTTGTAGATCTGATATTCCAGATCAAGTGAGAGCTTCCCTTTCTGTACTGCATACCCAACATACTTCCCGGTATAAGGAGTCATGGGGCTGAGTTCGACATTTTTGAACTGGATCTTGAGATCAGCATGAAGGTCTTCCATGAGCGGGTTTACTTTGCCGGTGATATCAAACGGTGCGGAGTTATTAAGCTTGCCGCTAAGATTAACATCTGCCAACTCGGTCTCTTCTGAAGAGAGTCCTGACACGCTGCCCTCAATTTCCACAAGCTCTGTTGCATAGGTTGGATCGATGCTTTTGTCAGTGAAGTTGACATGTCCCTTGGATAGGGTGACTTTGTCGATTTTTATCGACATCAAGGGCTGTTCGCCTTCCTTTGACGTAGAGACCTCCTTCTCCTCCTCAGCAGCGGGCCCCCCCTCATCTGCTTTTTCAGCCACAATGGTCTGCAGATTGAGTTTGCCTTCAGGGTCCACAATCAGGCGAGTATAGAAGTCATCAAGTGCGATCTCCTCTATGTTCACATACATGGGATTGTAGCCGACGTCGATATTGTTCAGGCGAAGAGATTTCCACTTAACCAGGTCGTCGCTGTAAAGCTTGTCCACCGTAGCCAAATCAGATAAAGCGACCTGGCCTTTATAAGTCGCAGTCATTTGCTTGTCTTTGGAAGTGCCCAGTGACAGCTTGCCGGTTGTTGATAAAGAGCCATCTGTCACAACAATCTTTACTTGGTCTGTATAGTAAGGCTGCAGTGAGCCAAGTCGCACACCTTTCATGTTTGTGTTCAAATCTGCAAACACAGGATTAATACCCACGCTTCCTTTTGCAGAGACGATCCCCTTCTTGTTCAGCCGACAGGAAAGGTCAAGCTTCCCCTTAGTCTTCTCCACGGTGGAAATGCTTTCAGCAGTCAACTTGATTTTGTCCAGCACAATCTTTACGGGTTTGGAGGGTGTCAGGTCTTCTGCGTTCACCGTGTAATTCTCCACCAGGGCCTTGCTCAGCGTCACCTGCCATGGCTTTGCATTTTCCGGCGTTTCGGTCGGTGCGGATTCTGCCTGGGGAGGAACAAGAGTTGCCAGATTCAGGTTGCCGTTCTTGTAAAGGATGCAGTTGACAACGCCTTTTTCCGTAGAAATCTCTCCAATGGTCAGCGCTCTTTTGGCCAAATCAACTTCTGTGCCCTTTACTGCAAAGACAGGAACTTTCGCAAAGGGTTCCTTTTCTCCACGCTTTTTCAATATGAGAGAAGTAATAGTCGTTGAAAGATCGGAGAGCAATAACTCAAAGTCATTGTCTTTCTTCTCATATTGGCAACGCGTCTGAAAATCGAGGCTTCCTTCCTCCACGTCAAAGTTCACACTCTCCATGTAGTAAGGGGCATATTTCTTCAAGCCCACTCCCTGAAGTCCCAATGTGCTCTCTGCGACCATGGGATCAAGAGACAACTCACCGGTCACCGTAACCTTCTCATTTGCTTCCGTCTCAACAGATATGTCGAAAGCCGTCTTTTTGTCCTTATCCGTGCTGAAATGACTAATGCTGACATCTATGGGCTCAAGGGTGGTTTCAAACGGCTCCTTTCCTGAAGCATCAGAGAAGAACACTTTACCGGCGGACAGTTCAATTTCGTCAATGTTCACAGACATTGGGTGTTCATCCGTGTCGGTCTCGGGAGCAGGTTCCTCTGTTTTATTCTCGGGAAGCATCGACTGTATATTTGTGTTTCCTGCCTTGTCGCGCAGAACGTTGACCTCAGGGGACTCGATTGAAATCTTAGCTATATGCGGCTTCCTGGCAAAGAGTTCAGTGGGAGCAACAGCAATATGAAGCCGAGGAAGCTTCAGCACCGGATTGTCCTCTGCATCAACGACTTCCGTAGTCTTCAAGACTACATCCCCGTTTATCCAGAAGGCTGGCGGCCCATCCGGCTGTTGGATATAGGAAAGCGCTAATTTGGCGTCCAGCAGTCCGGAAAGGACCTTGAATTTCTGTTCCATGGGAACATACGCCAGATAGTGCGGCACATTGATATCTCTCAGATCAACATCAAAGATTGTTTCAAGGGTATCGTTAAATGGCTTGGTCTTCCCTTTGAGAGAAACCGGCGTTTCATTAAACCTTGCCTCAAAGAGCGGTTCGATGAATATGTCTACGCGGCTGGGTTGATTAGACACCGTTGGGATTTGGATATTCATGTCCGTCATCTTGTGTTTCTTGGCTTTTGGCTTGTCCCAGATATCAACAGATCCATTGAGTATTTGGATGTTGTTCAGGGCGAATCGTGGGGGCTCTGAAGGTTCTGAAGCCTCCTTTTGCGAGTCGCTTTCTTTGTTCTTTTCCAGCAAGTCGGAGAAGTTGTACAGGGTTTCTTCTTGCCGGATAAGATTCAGGTAAGGTTGTTCAAGCCTAATCTCTTTGGTGATAAGTGCCCACCGGAAGAGAGACATGGTCTCGAGGTTCACGTAGAGCTTGTCAAATGAGACAAATGTGTCTGAACCCTCACGGGCTTTGATCATAAAACCCTCCACGAGACACGAAAGAGCGTAGGGATTCAGGTCGATATCCTCTATCACGGTCTGACGGTGGAGGTTTTCTGATAGCTTTTTTTGCAGTACTGATTTCACGATAGGGGGCAGGATGAGAAAGCCGACTAAGGAATAGATCACTAGGCACACTACCGCCGCCATCACGAGTTTTTGCCAACGAGGCATTGCTTTTATTTTTTGGATCATTTTCACTACTCCGCTTAGTTGTTTCCCTGGAGAAATCCGCGACTATTTGTTGACTTCGGGGTTAGACGTCTATCACTTACGTATGCCCTCAATACTCAAAGTAATCCGCACCTCGTCGCCCACGCCATTCAGCATAGTTGTCATGCCGAAGTCGCTTCGTTTGATCGTAAAGGTCGCCTCATAACCCGTGCGATACCCGCCCCATGGGTCCTTTCCGGAACCCGTGTGTTGAACGCTGACTGTCAACGGCCGGGTAATCCCGTGCAGGTTCATAGCACCGCTAACTTCATACGTATCCTGATCCAGTTTCTTGAAAGACTTGCTGCTAAATGAGATGGTCTGGAACTTCTCGGCGTCAAAGAAGTCCGGATTCCTGAGATGATCATCCCGTTTAGCAACAGCGGTGTCTACGCTCGCTGTCTTTGCGGAAATCTGTACAGAGCTGTTTGCAGCCGTCTGATCATCAATTTTCAAGGTGCCTGACAGTTCGTTAAATCTACCGTAAACATAAGTGATCCCCAGGTGTTTGATACGAAATACGACCGCCGAGTGCTCAGAATCAACCTCGTAGGTATCTATGGCACTTGCGAGAGGTGAAGATGCCGCCAATAAGCCTAAGACCATAATGATTGTGACTGTAGTAGAGACTATTCGCGTTTTCATGGTGCGCACCTCCTTGTGTCAACAGACTGGTTGCAGGGGTACTACAGGAAGGATCCCTTCACGGAAGTTCTTTATCATTCCTGCAGGAATTCATCAATAGATTGACGTTCCTTCCACCTGCATAGGAACTGATGTAGTCCCCGTGTCGGATCGTCGAGCTAACATTGCTGGAATGCCTAAATAAGTCAATGGGGTAAACACTGTATTTTGTCAGAGGAAATACGGTATTGAAGATCCCTCCAGGAAGCTGGAGGGAATGTTCTGCCTTACGGCAGTGCTTCGCAGCGACCGTAAGGAAGTTGACCATTTTTTGGATTCGCTCGCTAACCC
>JAQBAU010000038.1:0-2665 GCA_032126655.1 Desulfobacterales bacterium | reverse complement strand
TCCTTGCTTAAGTAAAGCGTTCGGAGTTTTGTCCGCCTTTGGGTAGTTCTCAATCACCTTCTGGTATTCCAGGATGGCTTTTTCGTACCATTTCTCGTGAAAGTATATCTCCCCCAGCAAGAACTGGGCACTGCCAGCTGTTTTGGACTTCGGATACTGTTTCAAGAAAGACTGAAGCACTTCCCGGGCATCCTCATACTCACCCTTGTCAAAAAGCTGTTCGGCCTTGGCATAAAGGGCCTCAGGCGTTTCGGGTTCTACTGTCGGCTTATCCGGGTCTGTATCCGACGCGGGAACTTTGTCTGACGGCCGGAGTCCCAAATATTGTTCTATACGAACAAACCGATCCTCTAGGCTTTGAAGGGATTCTTCGAGAATTTGGAAGCGGGTCTGCCACTGATCGGCACCGTGTTGGTCCTGCTCCACGGCTCCCCTGAGCTCCATAATCTCGTTCCTCAGATCATCAAAAAGGGCGCGCAGTTCAGCGTCTCTGCTGCGCGAGTCCTGTATCTGGTTTTCTTGATCGGACCGAAGCCCTGCCCTCTCCTTCTCGGCCCTGCGCTCTAAGGCAGTCACCCGATTGCTGAGCGTTACAAGACCATCCTGAGTGGCGCACCCCCCCCAGAGGATGAGCCCCGCTGTCATAAGGACGACCCAAGATACACTTATTCTTTTGCGCATAGGACTTGGACTCTCTACACACTGCCAATCAGTATAGTTCAGGCATGCTGAGGAAGTAGACTTCTCGCCCCCGTTTGAAAGAACGGTTGGCAGTTCAGTCTTGAAGCCATGTGGAGCGAGGCATTCCCATTGACCCGGTCATAGTAGGGATCAATGGGAACACCGATGATTATCGTGAATTGTGTGTTCTAGTCTATGATGCAATGAGCCCGTCTGTTCTTGGTCCATGCCGCTTCATTGCTCGCCGGATCGACCGGTTTCTCCTCGCCATAACTGATTGTTGTCAGCCGTCGCGATTCGATCCCTAAGTCGACCAGAAAACTCTTTGCACTGCCGGCACGTCGATCACCAAGAGCCATGTTGTACTCGTTGGTTCCGCGTTCGTCACAATGCCCTTCGATAATAACCGAAACGTCGGCATTTGCCATTAGATATGCTGCCTTATCCCGGAGAATTGCCTGCGCTGCAGGCGTAAGCGAATACTTGTCAAAATCGAAGCTGATATCCTGGTTCTCGAATCTTTCCATAGCAGCCGTGGCTGCACGCTGTTCCCGCAAGGCCTGCTCTTCAAGGGCCCGCGCTCGAGCGTCCTCGTCGCTCATAGCTCCCCCTTCCGGTGAAGGAGTCACCCCGGGCCCGGAAGTAACCTGTTTTTTAGCACAGGAAGCTGTCAACATCAGCCCCGGAATCACCAATAGAAGCGCCAAGACTACCCAGAACCTGTTTCTCATGATCCTACCTCCTCTAAAGCAAAAGTTGAGTACTAGAGAATATCTTCACGGGACAGTGCCCACGTGTACGCTTGAACTCATTTAATTAGTTGAAACCTGGAAAAAAGTCAAGCAAATGCCACAATCCCCTCGGGACTCCGAGATAGATGACGGCAGCAGCGCATTCACCTTTCCTTCTTCCCAAGAGTGAGTGCGATGGGTAACGATTCTGGATAGTGGATGCTGGAACAAAGCACTATCCAGGATCAGATCATCAAACGTCAGAAAGCGTATTAGCACCCCTGACGACTGTTGGCCGTCTCCGCCAACATGAAGGGTCTAGTGCCCGGCAAGCCGTGGTGACCAGCTCGGGTTGCTCTGCTCACCCTTCAGGACCAACAAACGCCGTTGATCCGTTCCGTTCGCATTCATGACATAGATCCTGGACGGCCCTTCCCTGGTAGAACTAAAGGCAATAAGCGTCCCGTCCGGAGACCAGGTAGGGGACTCATTGTACCCGGCATTTCGGGTCAATTGCTTCCGTCCCTTCCCGTCGGCCTGAATCACATAAATATCGGAAAAGGTATTGTTTGAGCCCACATAGGCGATGTAGTTCCCTCCGGGGGACCACTGGGGCCAGGAGTTGTACTTCCCCTCGTATGTCAGTCTGCGGACCTTGCCGTCTTTGACGTTTTGGATGTAAATCTGGGGAGATCCTGATCGGTTCGACACAAACGCAAACTTCTCACCATCAGGTGAATACGTAGGAGCGACATCGATCCCCCAATGGCGTGTCAGTTTTCGCAGAATTTTTCCGCTTCCACTCAACAGATAGATAGCGGGGTTCCCTTCATGGGAAAGGGAAGCTGCCAAAGCAAACTGCCCGGGAACCCAAGCCGGTGTAATACTGAATCCCTTTAAGCTGACCACGGTGTCCTCTTTGCTCTTAATATTCCTGATGAAAAGATCTGGTTGCCCCCGCTCGTAATCTGTGTAAGCCAGCCATCTCCCATCCGAGGACCAGGCCGGAAACATGGAAATCGCTCCGCTCTCGGTAAACTGCTTGGGATCATATCCGTCAAAATCTGCAATGTAGAGCTCCTTGACCCCTGTTGTGGTTGACACAAAGGCAATCTGGCTACTGAAGATACCGGGGCGGCCGGTCAGTCGAAGGATGACCTCGTCGCAGAAGCGGTGGATGATCCGCCTACGATCCTCCATGCGGCCCGTATAGCGCCGGCCCACAATCAGCCGACCGCTGAAGGTGTCAAAAA
>JAQBAU010000037.1:0-4875 GCA_032126655.1 Desulfobacterales bacterium | reverse complement strand
CGGGCTATTTCACAGGATCACCCGGAATCGCCCGCCCCCCGTTTTTCCCTTGACCATGTTAAAACCCCGGTGGTACATGGCAATTCAACAATTCAGCCGGCGTAGCTCAGTGGTAGAGCAACTGATTCGTAATCAGTAGGTCGCGGGTTCAATTCCCATCGCCGGCTCCAACAATATCAAGTACTTAGCTGACAGCCAAAATCTGGGATTCGCTAGATGTGACGTTTTTGTGACATGTGCTGTTGGCAGGGCTATTAGAAGCGGTTAATCTGTCGAGCAGATTGACCGCTTTTCTTTTGTGTTCATATTTACCGCAGCGTTAAAAGAGTGAGAACAATGGTTGTCACAATCCGTCACATATCGAAACTCACCGAGTTAGTGAGTCCACCATTGATGATTAGCCAACCATCGAATCTGCCTGCATTTGCCTGGCATCTTTTCGCTGTTTTGGCGCCAGCGAGCACCTGATTATAGATCAGGGGATAGAGATAATAGAACTACATCATAAGTTTTTCACGGTAGGCCGAAATAGAGATAATATGACATTATGCTGAACTTGGTCCGATTTGCGATAAACGATTGGCTAATCTTGAGAAAACCCAAATGCCCAATATATATACCAGAGAGCTGTGATCTTGGCGGAGTATGTTTTGTTTCGATATTCGGGTAATATCTATAAAATCGTCAAATCAAGTTTTAGCAGATATCAAACATTTAGGAATTTTTGAATTTGTACATTGTTCTCCTGGCTATCGCAAGTGGTGAGAGACGTTGTGCGGCATCGGAACTGGACAGATTGAGAGAATGGAGATGTTGTCAAAGCTAATACTTGAAGTTCGCTATTTCGAGAAGACGCTGCCCTTATCGCGGCTCACCGCGAACACGACTACGCCACAGGAGCCAGCGCCCCCAAGCGGGGCGCTCGCTCTCCATCTCTCCATCTACCAGTTGCTATCGCCCTTGGTGGTTCTTCACGGCCGCCTCTATTTGAACCTTGACGGCCTCAAGGTTGAACGATGCGCCCTTCTGCATCGGCGGCCACATCGCTTTTGCCCGAGATAATCAGCAGTGCCTGCTCGGAGAACCTTGAAAGGGAGCGAATGAGCGTTTCCAACACGGCCCTTTGACTGCAGTTAGTCCATGCGGCCGACAGTGGCAATCACGCGCTGCTTGACTTTGCCTTTTTCTTTGCGGTTTTCGACGATTTGCAGGTACTGATATTTGCCGGATTTTTTAACGCTTGCAAACATGGGAGCCTCCTGATTTGAAGACACTCCCCATTTAGCGCTAAAAACCTTTATTGTCATTGCTAATGTGAATTATTGTGGCACTACCTTTATGGAGTCGACTACTCTTCGGGTTGTGTAAATTCAACAACTTATAAGACTTGAGGCATAATTTTAACGGGCCAAGTGTCAAACTTCAGTTTGAATTTTGGGTTTCAAGGTAGCTTTACAGCGACGGATGAGGAGTCTCAAAATGACAGCCACTTACGTAGCACCAATCACCACCAGGCACGTAGCCTGCTGGATCTATTGCCGGGTTTCCTGTCGCGCCCGTGTGGTTCGGATCAAAGGTCTTGATTACGAAGAGCTGTAGAACAGTATTTGAAGGGGTGTTGTTGAATGCATACCGAGCAGGCATTTCGTTTCCGTCGGCGTCCTGACCGGCCAGCAGTCTCGATACCGCCCCGCCGTGGGGCACCATAATATGGCATTCTACACATTCAGGACCGCTGAGCCAGCCGTGGAAATGATGCACATTTCCGGGGTTTTGCATGCCATATCTGTCCTTGGAGAAACTCACCGTGGAATGGCAGTTCAAGCAAAAGAGGCCATGTCCGTTGGGATTGCCGTCGAAATCGGTTCTCTCTCTCACCATTCGCGGCGTTCCCGATCCGGTACCATTCTCGGCCGCCGAAAATGTCGGCCATGCCCTGTTCCTGCCTTTGAGCATCCACTTGACCGAAGAACCGTGCGGTCCCTGGGCCACAGCTGTAGAGATCTCATCATTGCTGTGGCAGTCGGAGCACATCATGGTGTGGCCTGTTGCGGAGAAGTAGTAGCCCACGATGCCGGAAGGTACGCTTCCTTTGACAATGGCCCAACTATCAACCGTGAACGCCGTGGCCGTGTTGGATTGGACTGTGCCTTGAGCGATGTTGTACCCGTAGGCATCGGTAATAACGACGACGTACCCGGCCAGTGACGGAAGATAAAGGTTATAGTTCTTGGTCGTGTCGGTGACCGTGTTTCCGGATCTTGAGCTTGTGGACTTTCCGGCATAGTATTCAATGGAGTACACCGTGTTGTATCTCAAGGACGTTGAGAGCCCGGTCATGTTTTGCCAAGAAACGTGGAATTTGGCCGCATCGTTTGAGGTAATCCGCCCAACCTGATTGCAGGTCTGGTTTCCACTGGACCCGGGCCTGGTGCCGACCCTTACCCCCCAATTGACCCACTGGCCGTTCACCCATTGCTTGCCTGCGGCAGAATCCAGATAGATATCAAATTCAAAAGCATTACTCGAGAGGCCCGAGTCGCCGATCAAAAGACTGGTAAAGGCGGGAGGCAGGCGATTGGAACCATACCGGTCATACTCTTTGCCGGAGACAGGATCATACTCGTAGCCGGGGTCCACTTCGGGAAGCGCTTCGACCACGGGGTGGTGGGATTGCTTGTTCGGATTGAACTCAAGGGAGAGATTGGTCCATGCGGCGGGGCCACTGCCGCCCCAGGACAAGAGATCGGTGTTGTAATCCGAATGGCACTTCAGGCAGATCTGATACTCTTTTGTCGCCGTCGATGATGTTGTAGGCCATGAATCCGCACCGCCCGCCGTCCAGCTCTGATTCTCAAGCCAGGTATCGTTCCATTCGGGTTCCACGCCGAATGCGCCGGCAATGGGTGTCCCGGAGGTGTCATTGCCGCTGGCCGACACCTGGAGTATATTGCTCGAATGCAGCCCTGTCCCTGCCGTGTGCGGGTTATGGCAGTCGTTGCACTCCACATGCTTGTTTGCAGACAAATAGGTCCTTGTCTCTTCAGCGGGCAAAAACTTATGAAGACCGCCGTATCCTGTCACGTTGTGCTTGTACGTCTTATTCTGGAAGAGACTCTCGACAGTGGCAGGGACCCCGGACATGGCGGGATCCTGGGCGGAACCGGAATCCGTATGGCACTCCATACAGAAGTCCGGATTGTCCAACTCAGCGAATAGCATCGTCTCCTGGACACCACAGATATCCGGGTCAAAGGTATCATGACAGTGTGTGCAGTCCCCTGTATCACACACTGCGCCTGTCGGACATTCATTATGCCCCGAGCGATTGACCCCGGATGCGTTGTTACCGTGAGCCGCCGTGACGTAGTCGGCGCAGGCTGTGCCTGCAGAACTCAGGGCGAAGCCGGGTACGACAACCAGGATGACGAATAACAAGTACCGGGTTTTCAATCTTGCACTCTGCATTGCAGTCCTCCTCATTGATTTCAGACAGGCATGTTGAAAAGCTATTGAAACCGCAAAAATCATACCCGCATCATAGATCTCTGCTACATTTTTGGGGTCATTCAATAATTTTCATGTCCCCAAAGACCGCCGTGTCGCCGGCATGATAGAGACAAAAGCCGTTTTCGAGTCTAATGACAAATCCCGCAGGGTCACCCGCATAAATGATCCGTTCCTTTTCTTCTGCACCGGAGGTCTCCTCGGTTTCTGTGACACTCGAGCTGTGCAGGGCGTTTACCATGGTTATGTCAATACCATTGGTGGTAAATGTGCCCCCCTTATTCATGCGGACCACATCTTTGGCTCCCTTGCTCTTCAGATATCTCCCCAATTCAGCAATGGCTACAATCTTCGCATTGGTTTTTTCTGCAATGGCGAGGGTATCACCTATATGGTCACCATGACCGTGAGTGACGAGGATGAGATCCGCCTTCTCCACCGACTTCATCTCCGGAGGGGTTTTAGGATTTCCACTCAGAAACGGATCGATATAGATCACCACTCCCTTGGGCGAGATAATCTTGAATGCGGCATGTCCCAGATAGGTAACTTTCACGTCCTTGCCGATCTCAGAAGCATACAGAGGAATGGAAACGGTCAATATTAAAAGGACAGCCAGCCCTAAAATGGATTTAACATGTTTCATGGTGGAAACCTCCTTCCTATCTGTTGGTTCTACTGAATTTTCAATACCCCTCTGCTTTGGGCAGGGTTATTTTGGGGTCAAGTCTGCTCTTGACTCTTTCATGAAACTGCCCTATCGCCCTGTCCCAAAGACATTGAGCATGTGCGTAGCGGGAAGGATCTCAAGCCTTCTTGCCAAATCTTAAGATATTTCAAGGCTCGTAACTTTCAATCTCTCTTCCAATTATCATAGATCTCAGGAACCTTAAAATAATATGAGCCAATCTTGAGGTTTAGGCGCTCACTGAAGATTTGTCCTACACATGGTCAAGGATTTCGGCTGCCCGATCTTCAGGAGTCGGGTCGCGCAGGGGAATCTCACCCCCACGCTCCCACAGATCCGTACGTGACAGTCTCCCGTCATACGGCTCCTGTCAGCCATACTCTTGAAACCTCGCGGTCTCAAGCCGACACAGGAAGCAATCCAGCTCCTCCCCATTGCTGGGTTGGCCGCAGCTTCCTGCAAGCTGACTCATCCCCTTCGCTCCAGCCCCATTACAGGACCTTCAACACTACTACTGGATGATCCGTCCCCTTCATGTGCATCGATACTTTCCCCCTTCGTGGGCCTCACTTATAGGGTTTTCTCTTAGCATCACATGAAGAGTTCCCACGTTCCGCGCAAGAGCCTGGATCAAGGTCATGCCACCTTTATGCCGGATGCCACACGGTCAGTAAGCAGGT
>JAQBAU010000036.1:0-3020 GCA_032126655.1 Desulfobacterales bacterium | reverse complement strand
GCCCTTCGGGTCTGCCGATTTCACCGGATCTTCTTTGTTGGTGGGCACTTGAAGTACCTTAGTACGTCGGCGCACCCACCGCCGCGAATCTCCGGCAAACTTGACAGACGGTGGATCAGGGGCCAACACCTTGACCGAATTGGCCGCCCCTGATAAAAAGAGCCAACAGGAAGACCATTTTTCACGAAATGAGACATCTCATGATTCTTCCAAGTTGGCCGTTGGTTAAGTAACTGTTTTGGTTGGTGGAGCTGAGGGGGATCGAACCCCTGACCTCATGACTGCCAGTCATGCGCTCTCCCAGCTGAGCTACAGCCCCATCTATAATGATTTTCTATAACAAGCTTGACCCTTGCTGTCAATCTTGTTTTAGACCTGCTTACGCTAGCACGCATTGCCCACCTTATGATTGAAAAGCCTCACAGCCGCCCGAGTCGTAAGGGTACCAGGATTGTGCGAAGCCGCAAGACTGGCCCTAAAGTCCGCCAACGCAAAGGGGCGGCTTATCGCACGTCACGACAAAGCAGGCATCCCACGGTACTGAGGATAAAACCGAGTGCCGATACCAGACTGAAGAAGGTATTTGCCAGGATTGGTGTTCCCTCCGATGAGCTCTTCAAGCCAGACCCGTTTCAACTTACAGCGCTTGATGCCATTCGCAAATCCGATTGCCTGGTCTCCGCGCCAACCGGTTCCGGGAAGACCTGGATTGCAGAGGAGGCGATTGCCAGGATAATCAAGAAGGGCGGAAAGGCCTGGTATGCCTCCCCTCTCAAGGCTCTGACTAATTCAAAATACGTCGAATTCGGCGAGCGCTTCGGACCTGAGCAGGTCGGTATACTGACAGGAGACCGGAAAGAAAACGCCGAAGCCCCGATCATCACAGGCACGACCGAAATTCTTCGGAATCAGCTCTACGACACGATGCATGAGGGTATGGACCTTTCCGCAGACCTTGTTATCTTAGACGAGGCCCACTTCCTTGGCGATCGGGACCGGGGTGTTGTGTGGGAAGAGATCATGATCTATCTTCCTGTTCGGGTCCCTCTCTTGCTCCTTTCCGCGACTATCGGGAATGCCCGACAAATTGCCGATTGGCTGGAGTCCATACGGTCAAAGGTCTGCGTCGTCGTGGAGGAAACCGGACGCCCGGTTCCCCTGTACCCCCTCTTTTTCCACCCCTCCGGCAGGCTTTTCCCCCTTTTAGGTCCCGAGGGGATAGACAAGAAAGTCAGGGCCTACCTTAGTGGCCCGAATCCGCCGGTACTGGCTCGCCCGCGAAGCCTCCCCCCGTTTGGGGACATGATCAAGGTGATGAGAAAATTCAACCTCCTTCCGGCCATCTTTTTCTTGAAGTCACGGGCGGACTGCGATGCTGCGGTTCACCTCTGCCTCAACGGATTGGGTTCAGGAAGAGGCTTTAGAACGGGCTTGAACGAAAGAATTGACGAACTCACTGGGAAGCATCCACGTTTGGCCGGTCACCGCCAGATCTCATACCTTAGACAGGCAGCTGTTGCAGCGCATCATGGGGGACAGCTGCCTGCATGGAAGCTTGTCGTAGAACGCCTGATGACCGAAGGGAGGCTTGACGCTGTCTTTGCCACCACGACTGTGGCTGCAGGGGTTAACTTCCCGGCCCGAAGCATTGTGTTTCTTAACTCAGACCAATTCAATGGCCACGAATTTGTCCCGCTTAATGGAACAGAGTTTCATCAAATGACAGGGAGGGCGGGCAGGCGGGGGAAAGACCATATTGGTTTTGCTGTGGCCGTCCCCGGGAAATTCATGGACCTGCCACTCGTGGCAAAGCTGTCTAAAGCGCCGCCCGAAAATGTTGCCAGCCAGATTAAAGTTGATTTCTCGATGGTTCTGAACCTCCTCTTGTCTCATTCCCCTGACGAGGTCAAGGAGATCTTCCGACGGTCTTTCGCCACATACTTGAATATGGTGAGTCAGCAAAGGGGAGTTGACCGGAGAGTCACAAAGGCCGGGCGCGCGCTAATGGCGTTGCTGCCGGAGGCCTTGTGTGCCGGACCTGACTTCGTGCTCGATCTGACCAGAAAACGAGTCGTTCTGGCAGGCGCAATCGCGGAGCTTGACCGCAAGCTCAAAGGGCTTGAGGCTGGATTGTCAAAGATGCAACACCTGGTCCCTGGACGGCTGTTCTTGGACCGACGCAACCGCATGTACTGTGTCATAAAGCCTCATACGAGGCGGGATGAAAGAGGTGTGCTGGCCTGCCGCGTCAAACCGGGAATTCCCACCCGCAGCAGACCCGTGAAAATGAGATGGTTTCGACCGGAGAAGGTCTCACGTATCCTCGACAGCGTTCTGAAATTGCCTAGCCAGGACGATTTGGCCGGGCTCGTCACATTACTCACTGAAGCGTCACAAACCGAGCCACCTCCCATACTGAAGACGCTACTCTTGAGAGGAAAAGAGGTGTCGGTCCTCAAGCCTATCGAGAGTCGCATGGGTATCCTTGAGCAGGAGCTGGATAAGCAGATCTGCAACGCATGCAGCCATTTCAAGTTGTGTCACGGTAAGTCCAAGGAGGTCTTCAGGCAGTTGCTCGAAGGTTTTGCTCACCAGTGGGATGCGGTTCATGCCGCACGCACGCGGCTCTGGAATGCCTTTGCAAAACACCTGGAGTTTCTGAAGAAGGAGGGTTTTGTTACCGAAGAGAATAGGCTCACCCGCGACGGGGTTTGGACATCCCAACTGAGGCTTGACCAGCCGCTGATGATTGCTGAGGGGCTACGCCTGGGAATTCTGCCGGATGCCGACCCTGCCCTGCTCGCAGCTCTGGTGGCACCCTTCGTCTATGATCGGGACATGGATGTCAAACTCGATGAATCGAAAATTCCAAAGCGGTTCTTGAAGGCGTATGAAAAGATGACGAAGGCACTCCGCCGTTTGGTAGAGCGAAAGACGGTGGAGGGTTTTGAAGTGAGACCTATTGCCATGTGGCCGGCGGCCACAGTCTATGCCTGGGCCAATGGACAGTCCTGGGAGCG
>JAQBAU010000035.1:0-4483 GCA_032126655.1 Desulfobacterales bacterium | reverse complement strand
CAGACACTAACATGACAGAAAATAACATAGTGTGCAACGGCTGCATTGAGCGCCTTATGCCATGACATCACATCTGTTGACTCCTGAAAACGCCATTTTCCTGATCATTGATCTGCAGGAAAAACTCCTCCCAAAGATTTTCGGTTCTATCTACAATAAGAAGGTTGTCAATTTGATGGGGCGCAATAAGCCAGGGAAACGATACCCCAATTTAGTGTTCTGCGAAGCTGCCTGCCAGCGGCTTTCGATATTAGAGCAATGAGCAACGCCATAACGGGTAAGGGGCGCATAATGATTTTCTTCTTACCTTTTCGTGTTGTCTTTTTTTCTGGGATGCGCTGATCCCAGCGAAAGCTAAATTCTGACAGATAACGTGACAGATGCTTATTGCTCAAATAATGGAAAACGCCCTGTTTGGCGCGTTCAAGGATCGCGCCGAATGATTCTGCGGAATTATTGTGAACATTGCCGCGGGCATATTCCTTTTGACTATGGTTGACCGATGAATGACCAGCAAAGCTTTGGCCGATCCGACAATAGGCTTGCAGCTCATCGGTCATCAGGTGCGCATCTTTGCTGACCCAACCTTCAACCACAGGAGCAAGGCAGAGGATTTTTTCACTTTTAACCGGCAGGGCTCGAACCGAGCCGTGACGCTCAACAGCGATCAGTACTCATTGTTTCGCGGTACCTCGCCCGCGTTTGTGTTTGATACCTTTTTGATAGCGGGGCTTTCCGCCAATGTATTTTTCGTCTAGCTCTACGATGCCTGTTAACTGCCTTGGTGGCTGTGGACCGGCAGCCATCAGTTCACGGATCGCATGACCCATCTTCCATGCAGTGGGCTGCGTTACCCCGAGCCACCGGGCCAAAACCACCGAAGAGATGCCCTTGCTGGAGTTGACGATGTAGTACATGGCTTGAAGCCATTTCCATAACGGCAGCTTGGTGCTGTGCATCGGGGTTTTCGTTGTGACCGTAAACTGTCGTTTACACCCACTGCACTCATAGACTCCGGGTCTCGCAGCTCTCAGACGCCAGGATTTGTCATGACCACAGTGCGGACATCGACGGCCTTCGGGCCAAATAGCGGTTTCAAAAAACTGTCGACATGAAGCTTCGTCGCCAAATCGCTCTCTGAGTTGGTCAATGTTCATCGCATCTCCTCCTTTTTAAGTTTTGGAGGAGATCTTAACAAACAACTGTGACAGATCCGGTCACACTAACCATGTTTTTGTAGATAGAACCGATAAATTATGTCAATATGGCTTTGAATCGGTGATTCTCGAAGATTAGGCCTTCCCCTGTTACCCATAGCAAGAAGGTATCAAGGGTTGACGAGGTTCCATGATAGTGCAATAGTATCAGAAACCACATGGGGTACGGTTCGGGGCGGGACCACGTATAGAAACCTAGGCCACATCGAGGCCCACGGTATCCCAAGCCCTTGATTTCATGTGGGAGTTGGGCTGCCGTTGGGACTACCAAATCATATTAAGAGGCCAGTCGAAGCAGGCTGGCCTCTTTCCTATTAGAAGTAAGATCGTTACAAACCCGCAAGTGCCAAATCCATAAATGTAAGACAAAGAACCATAGAAATGTGGTATAATAAAAAACGTGGTGATGTGGTCCTATCTTAGCTCGTAAGCCTTAAGTTGATCTCTGACTTCTTTGGAGAGCCAAACGTAAGGTAAAAATGGCAGGACTAATACAGAAGACAAAAAGACTCTTTGTGCTTGCGGTTATCTGTTGTTGCTTTTTGCAGGGGTGCGAGCCGCCTAAGGACTGCGTGGACCTTACCTGTGCCACTGCTGAGGTTGCCATGCAAGAGACCTGTGTACTGATTGCCTACGGCTATTACGACCCTGCGCCCCTGGAGCGTCCAGGTCGCCCCCACGTTCAGTGCATGAGGTGGTGGCAGGGGCGGTGGGAGTTCATCTGCTTGGACGGCGATGAGCCCAAGTCCATGGGAACGGAAATTTACGGGTTCGAAGTGCAACGGTACTTTATGTACCATGAGTTCGTTGCGGAAAAGGAAAAACTGGAAAGGGACGACATAGGATAGAGTGATCTTCTTGCGCGACCTCCATAACCTTGCTATCCAACTATCCCCACTGATCCATCTTAAAAGATCTTCCCCGCATAATGTTGTAATGTCATGGATATCCCTCGGTTTTCCAGTACGTTAGCCTTCATATATTCCCTCTTTTTCGTTAAACTTTCTCCCATTCTGTGCCGATAAGGTAATTAGGAGGGGAGGATAGACACGGTCCCTGGATAATAGTTGCACGGGGGGTGATGTCATGAGCAGCAATAAGAAGCTCGTTGAAAATGAAAAAGAAAAGCAGTTCCAGGCCCCTAAAGGTGTATTTGTCGGAATAGGCCCGGATTTTGATAAGGTCGGACGACTCAGAGACGTGGGGATGGATGGACTGGCGTTTCGGTATTTTGGGAATGGAGAGGCCTTAAACGGGTCATACGTGGATGTGTTCATGACTGAGGGTGATTTCTATTTGGGTAAGGTTCCGGTCAAGATCATGTCGGACGTCGAGGTGGTAGAGAAGACATCTCCGGATTCCAAGACTCTGCGACAGTGTTATGTGAGATTTGAGAGGCTGACGCCTCAGCAGAAAGTGAAGCTGAAAGAGTTCATAGACAAGTATGCCATAGGTGAAGCCTAATTTTCGGACTCACTACAATCAATGCACAAGTATAGGAGGCAGGGTCAGAAATGGCTCTGCCTTTTTTGTTGTCATACCCCCGCCCCAACAGCTTACATCCTTTCCGAGGCCAGATTCCAAAAAATGCAATTGCGTTCTCCCGATCAAAACGGACTTATCCAGTTGAAGGAGTGAGAAGTCCCACAAATCGGTTGATGCGGGGGAAGAGACATGGTATCAGTGACAGCCTATGTGTTTGATGGCGACCTAATGTAGTTGGGCTCGCATCAACAAAGACTACCCCATATTTTGCTGGTGACGTGAAATGAGTGGCGAAGTCGCGTCCTCAGCGAGGAGGTTGTTATGGTTACAATCATTACGGGTGTCGTCCTACTGTTATTCTTTTTAGCTTCGGCCGTACGGGTCCTCAACGAGTATGAAAGGGGGGTCATCTTTCGCCTGGGGCGGGTCCTCGGTGCAAAAGGCCCCGGCTTGATCATCTTGATACCAGTCGTCGACAAGATGGTGAAGGTGAGCCTCCGTCTGATTGCCATGGATGTGGACCCCCAGGATGTCATTACGCGGGACAATGTGTCTGTCAAAGTGAATGCAGTCATCTACTTCAGGGTCATGGACCCGGTGAACTCAATCATAGAAGTGGAGGACTACATGTATGCGACGTCTCAGCTTGCGCAGACTACACTGCGGAGCGTGTGCGGACAGGCCGAGTTGGACGAGCTTCTTTCTGAACGAGAGCAGATCAATTCCCAACTCCAGGAGATCTTGGACGCGCACACAGATCCATGGGGAATCAAGGTCTCTACCGTGGAGGTCAAACACATTGATCTGCCCACGGAGATGCAAAGGGCCATGGCCAAGCAGGCCGAGGCCGAGCGCGAGCGGCGCGCCAAGGTGATCAATGCAGAAGGAGAATTCCAGGCAGCCGATAAACTGGCTCAGGCAGCAACCATTATCGGGGATCACCCCATGGCCCTGCAGCTGCGGTATCTCCAGACGCTGCGCGAAATATCGTCGGAAAACAATTCCACAACGCTCTTTCCGATTCCAATAGATCTTTTCAAGCCATTTTTGGCCTTGGCCGACAGGCTGAAGCCGGAGGAAAGTTAAGGGCACGACTGTCTTGCCTTACAAATAACTTGTTTAACTCAAAGCGAACATGGTTTCTGGGTTGAGTCGTCAGGAGATAAATTCGAAGCACGAAATTCGAAATCCGTAATGTTCTCAAGGCGAAGCCGCAAACAATGACCAAAATCCGTAATGTGTTCAAGGCGCAGCCGCAATTTTCTAATGTTCCAAACAGGTTTTTTGTAGCGTTTTGGTCATTTGAATTTCGGTCATTCGATATTGTTTGCGGCTGACGCCTTGAAAACATTACGAGATTCGTGGTTAGCGCAAGCTTCACTTCGTGTCGGATTTCGGATTTATGTGTGCCCAAATACCCTTAGTTATGACCATCTCTACCAACAGCGACGAGATAATGACTGACAACATGACAACCGTGTGGATCAAGGTCTGCGGCACAACCAACTCGGAAGATGCCTTAGCTGCCGCTGAGCTGGGCGCTGATGCCATTGGTTTTGTCTTTGCTTCAAGCCCGCGACAGGTCTCTCCAGAGGCAGCACGAGAGATTATCAAGACCCTCCCTCCTCTTGTCCAAACGGTGGGTGTCTTTGTGGATGAGGACCCCGAAAGGGTGGCATACACTGCCGATTTCTGTGATCTGGACCTGCTTCAATTCCATGGAAAGGAGACCGTCAGCTACTGCGGAGGGTTTGGACGTCGGGTTATCAAAGCTTTCCGGG
>JAQBAU010000034.1:0-3567 GCA_032126655.1 Desulfobacterales bacterium | reverse complement strand
TTGCTCTTATACCTCCTCGGCCCACGGCAGCAACCCATTTGGAGTGGATCGTACGGACGCCGGGCATGAAATCGGCGACTGTACGCACTGCCACGACACTTTTGACTCCTCCACTTGTGGTGTGAATCAACGCATGTTCTTCGCTCCCAATAATCCGGACAGCCAGTCTGAAAACTTTTGCTTCCAATGCCACGCCACCACCGATTCTGTGCAGGACGGCGGTATCACGAACTATGATTACGCTGCGACCTTTGGTGGCGCTACTAACACTTTGATTGAGGGTCCGGAAGGTATTTTCGAAGCATTCAACAATAGTTTATCTTACCACAATCTAAGTGATGTGCTTAATTTTGTTAAGGGTCACTGGAGCACAACATTCAAGGACGAATCCAATGCCTGCAGTGCATGCCATAATGTTCATATTGCCAGAAGAAACAAAGACAACAAGAACAATCCATTTTATACGGCTGTCTCAAGGCCGTCTGCACACAACCAGCTTCACGGTGATGATCCCGGTGAAAGGATGAGTGATTATTCCAGTTATTATGAGAGCCCGCGTTGGTATAATTCGACCCCTCGTGAGCCTGCCAACAATTATACTGAAGACGGTTCCAATCTGCCGGATTTCGTTACATTCTGTCTGGACTGCCACACCAAGGCCATTTGGAGTACCACTTTAGGCAGAAATGTGAGAGCGGTTGACTGGTCCACTGTTGGAGGCGAAACAGGTGGAGACAAACACGGCTGGAACATTGCCACGTCGGGTCGTGACAGTTTTGATTCGCCTTACGATGCTGCATGGACCCAGGCCAATGGACTTGTCCTTGCCTGCACGGACTGCCACGAGGCGCACGGATCCACAGGCAGCGTGATGTTGATACGAAGGAAGGTCAACCGATACAATGGGTTACCTATCGCAACCTTCGATACTACCGCCTGGGATGGATTCTGTAACAATTGTCACGCAACGTATAACATGTCCGACATGAGGGATATTCACCATGATGAGTGGGATGCACCGTACCCTAACCCCACTGATCCGGAGTGTCGTGATTGTCATGAGGTCCCCTCATCTGCTGTGTATCCGATTGAGTGCACAAAGTGCCATTTTCATGGTGGGGATGACAGGTGGCTGGATTCCCAGCCTGGTGGACATAAAACCGGCAGGCGGACATTCTAGCAAGAGCGTCCACGTGTTGCCGGTAACTAATTCCTGCAATATACCCCAAATCAGCCCAAATCCACTGCAAGCGGACTGAGTGTTTTGTCTGATTTTTTGTCCCTGCCCCGCAGCTTCTGCGGGGTCAAAAAATCAGACAAATGACTTATCTCCATGTTCCCTGCCGCGCCATAGCCTTGGCGAAGGAGGGTCTGCTTGCCCTGAGCCTGCTTGGGGTGAGCTTGTCGAACCGTCGAAGGGTGAGCTCTGTGAGAGATAATCCCCCCTCCCTGCCCTACTACCGTAAATCCCTTGACATTTCGATATGATAGGAGTATGTGACGTATAGTTCGCAGGTCAATCCTGCGCCCCGCCTTCCAAGCGCGGATTACTCATTCTGTAAGCTGGTTTTATAGATGCTGAAGCTCTGTTTCTCCTTTGGGAGGGGCGGAGCTTTTTCATTTTTTGTCATCGTGCCTTGATAGAAAGGAGTAAGAGTCAAACGCAGACTTGACCCCTTCATCAGTCAGAAGGGGAACATACATGGGTTTATTAATCGATTGTGCGATATGGACAGTCTTATGGAGGTTTCGATTTGGTTTTGTTATTTTGACATTTTCACAACTTATTGTAGTGGCAAGAAAGCTTGAATTTTGGACTCGGGCAACGGAACCCAATATCTTGTATGAAAAGGTGTAGGAAGAAGAATGAGGAGGCCATGATGTCTGAATTATCAGTCAGTGTGGGGCAAAGCAACAATGAGGATTCTTTCAAAGCCGGACAACAGGCGGCTTCTGAGGCCCTGGGCAAACACAATGGGACAGCTCATGCGCTTGTTGTTTTGGGATCTCCCCGGTTTGACCATGCTCAACTATTGGCTGGAATTATTTCGGTTACCGGAAATGTGCCGATGGTAGGAGGCACCACGGCCGGCGAGATATCTACATCAGGATTTTCGACGGAATCAGTTGTAATAATGGCTCTGAGCTCCGATGTGTTGGGTTTTGTCACTGGTATTGGCCTGAACATGAGACAGGATGAGACAGCCTGTGGCGTGGCATTGGCTCATGAGATCAGCAATAAGATTCCGACGAAAGAGGCTTTGTCGCTTCTTATCTTTCCTGACGGCATGGGCGGGGATGGCGTCAAAGTCATAGAGGGCCTTCACTCGGTTATGGGAGCGGGGTTTGAGATCGTCGGAGGATACCTTGGAGATGGCGAGGACTTCGGAACGACCTATCAGTATTATGACGGAAACGTCTATACCGATTCCATACCAGGCCTCTTGGTCCGGGGTGAAGAAAGCTTCAGAACCGGGATAGGGGTCAGAAGTGGCTTTGAATCAATCGGGAATCGTTTCTGGTGTACAGAGTCAGAAGGCAATGTCGTCAAGAAATTTGATAATGCGGCAGCTTTGGATCTTTACACGGAATTCCTCGGGGAGGAACGGTCGCAGAGGCTTCCTGGTGTGTGCCTGGAATATCCATTTGGTTTGATCGATGAAAAGGTTTCAATAGGGGGCAAGGAATATTTTCAGTTGCGGTGTGGTTTGGCTGTTGACCACGAAAAAAAAACGATCACCCTGGCTGCTTCCATCCCGGAAGGTGGTGCCATAACCCTGACTACGGCTTCAAGAGGTGACATAATCAATGGGGCTGAAATGGCAGCCGCTCAGGCGAAAGAAAGTCTTGAAGGTGCCACACCAAAGGCCATTTTGATGTTCAGCTGTGTGGGCAGGAAACTGGTTTTGGGCAGACGAACCCGGGAAGAAGTGGCGGCTGTTAAGAAAGTCCTCGGAGAAGACGTTCCCCTCATTGGATTTTACACATACGGTGAGATTGGTCCCATAGACAAAATGGAACTTCAGCTGTCTGTTACCAAGTTTCATAATGAAACGGTGGTGCTGTGGGTTTTGGGGAGTAAATAGGGGCCTGTTTTATGTCTGTCTATAGGAAAAGTCGGATCTTATGTGAGGATCTACGATGAATAAGCCAAGCTACCAGCAGCTGGAAAAGAGGGTTCTGGAATTGGAGAAAGAATCCTTGCGAAGTGAACGGATCGAGGCAGAGCTTTTGGAAAAACAAGCTGCCCTGAGAGCCCAAAACATTAGCATAGTCAGGAAATCGATCGACCTTTCTGACATAAAGAGGGAATTAGAGGACAAAAATTACGACCTTGAACTGTCGCGGTCTGAACTGGAAGATGCGATGGCGTCTCTACGGAAAGCGCACGAGCAATTAGAATCTCGGGTAGAGGAGCGTACTGCTGAACTGAAGAAAGCAAACGCGCAACTGAAGTGGGAAATAGAAGAGCGGGAACGGGCAAGACAGGCATTGCGGGGGAGCGAGGAGCGTTATCGACTTCTCCTGAATAACATCACGCTGGGAGTCGCGCTCATAGATTTGGAT
>JAQBAU010000033.1:0-13978 GCA_032126655.1 Desulfobacterales bacterium | reverse complement strand
GGGATTAGACATCGAAAACTCCCCATACTCTCTGTGCAGTACAATCCTGAGGCCTATCCAGGTCCCCACGATGCAGCGTATCTGTTTGATGAGTTCATTGGCTACATGGAGAGAAGTAAGTAGGCTGTAGAAGATTCAAAGAAAAGAATTCATCACTAAAGCACGTACTGTTTTGCGGCTGCGCCTTGAAAAGAGGCGTGATAAGTTTTTCGCTTTTCATCTTTTCCTTCACCTCAAAGAGAGAGAGGCGGGTTAAGTGATCGTGATCATTGATTTTGGTTCCCAGTACAATCAGCTCATCGCCAGGCGGGTGCGGGAAGGACATGTCTACTGCCAGATAGAGCCCCCGTCCATTTCCGCCGCGCAGATCAAGGTCTTGTCTCCTGAAGGGATCATACTGTCCGGAGGCCCTGCCAGCGTCTATCAAAAAGGAAGTCCTCGTGTGGACCCGGGTATCTTTGATCTCGGGATTCCGGTTCTCGGCATCTGTTACGGGATGCAGTACATGGTCGACACCCTGGGTGGGAAGGTAAGCAAGGCCCAGAAAAGAGAATACGGGTTTGCGAAACTCCGGATAAAGGATGCAGCGGGTATCTTCGACGGCATCAAAAAAGAAACACGTTGCTGGATGAGTCACGGGGACCACATTCAGAGAATTCCCAGAGGCTTCAGGATTACAGCTTCTACGCCCAATACCGGAGTCGCGGCCATAGAAAATACAAAAAAAGGTTTTTACGGCCTGCAGTTTCATCCGGAAGTAGCCCACACCCCGAAGGGCAAAAGGATGCTCAAGAACTTCCTTTTCAAAATCTGTGGGTGCCAGAAGAGCTGGACCATGAAATCCTTCATCAGGCACTCTGTTGACGAGACGAAGAGCCTGGTCGGAGATAAAAGAGTAATCCTTGGATTGAGCGGGGGTGTCGATTCCTCGGTAGCCGCCTTGCTTCTCTACCGCGCGATAGGCAAGCAGTTGACGTGCATCTTTGTGGATAACGGTCTTCTGAGACAAGGGGAAGCAGAACAGGTCAAGCGGCTTTTTAAGAAGCAGTTTAAAGTAAATTTGAAGTCTGTCAGTGCTAAGAAGATGTTTTTGGACAGATTAAGAGGGGTTGAGGACCCGGAAAAGAAACGCAAAATAATTGGCCACACCTTCATAGAGGCTTTTGAGCGGGAGGCCCGCAAGCTTCAAGGGGTGAAGTTCCTGGCCCAGGGAACGCTTTATCCTGATGTGATCGAGTCCAGGTCGGCCTTTGGGGGACCCAGCGCTGTGATCAAATCGCATCACAACGTGGGGGGGCTCCCGAGGAAGATGAAGCTCAAGCTGGTTGAGCCGCTAAAGCACCTTTTTAAAGACGAAGTACGTGTGCTGGGAAAAGAACTCGGGCTCTCAGAGGAACTTATTTGGCGACAACCCTTCCCGGGTCCGGGGCTGGCCATCAGAATCATCAGTGACGTCACGCAGGCCAGACTTTCCCTCTTGCGGAAGGTGGACGCTATTCTCCTCGAGGAGATAAGGGCAGCCGGGTTTTACAGGAAATTGTGGCAGTCCTTTGCCGTGCTCCTGCCGCTGAAGAGTGTAGGGATTATGGGGGACCAGAGGACGTATGAGAACATCGTAGCCATCCGGGCGGTGACCAGTCTGGATGCCATGACCGCTGACTGGGCCAGGCTTCCTCATGCGCTGCTGGGCAAGATCTCCAACCGGATTATCAATGAGGTCAGAGGGGTCAACCGGGTGGCCTACGACATTAGCTCTAAGCCGCCAAGTACGATAGAATGGGAGTAAAAGCATTGAAAATTGAAGATTGAACACAACGTTTTTTGGAAACAATTTTCAATTTTCAATCTTCAATAGCGAAGCTCATGCCGAAGCGTACCGACATATCAAAAATCATGATCATCGGATCGGGCCCGATTATCATCAGCCAGGGCTGCGAGTTTGACTACTCAGGGACACAAGCATGCAAGGCTCTGAGGGAAGAGGGCTATGAGGTTGTACTGGTGAACAGCAACCCTGCAACGATCATGACTGATCCTGAGATGGCTGATCACACATACATAGAGCCGATCACGCCTGAGATGGTGGCCATGATCATTGAAAAGGAAAGGCCGCAAGCGATTCTGCCGACCCTTGGCGGTCAAACGGCCCTGAACATGGCCGTTCAGGTTGCCGACATGGGGGTCTTCGATAAGTTCAACGTGGAGATGATAGGAGCCTCAGCCGACGTCATCAAGAAAGCGGAAGACCGCAATCTCTTCAGAGCGGCCATGGAGCGGATCGGATTGCGCGTTCCCAGGAGCGGGATTGCGCGAGATATGAAAAGCGCTCGCGAGATTGCGGATGCTATTGGCTATCCGATCATCGTGCGTCCCAGCTTCACCCTTGGTGGGACGGGTGGCGGAGTTGCTTACAATCCCGAGGATCTTGAGAGATGGGTCTCCTGGGGTCTGGATGCCAGTTTGATTCATGAAACCATGCTCGAGGAGTCTGTGATCGGGTGGAAAGAATTCGAACTGGAAGTAATGAGGGATGGAAAAGACAACGTCGTCATCATCTGTTCTATCGAGAATCTGGATCCCATGGGCATCCATACGGGGGACAGCATTACAGTCGCACCAGCTCAGACCCTGAGTGACGTTGAGTATCAGGAGATGCGCGATGCGGCGATCGCGGTGATCCGCGAGATCGGTGTGGATACCGGTGGCTCCAATATCCAGTTTGCCGTCAATCCAGAGGATGGAGAGATGGTGGTTATAGAGATGAATCCGAGGGTCTCGCGGAGTTCGGCGCTTGCTTCAAAGGCCACGGGCTTTCCGATTGCCAAGATTGCTGCCAAGCTGGCGGTCGGCTACAGCCTGGACGAGCTTCCAAACGATATCACCGGCGAGACGATGGCGTCTTTTGAGCCGACGATTGACTACTGCGTGGTAAAGATCCCCCGGTGGGCCTTTGAGAAATTCCCGGAAGCCGAGGACTATCTGACTACTGCGATGAAATCTGTGGGCGAGACCATGGCTATCGGGCGGACCTTCAAAGAGGCCCTTCAAAAAGGCCTGCGTTCACTGGAGATCGGGCGATTCGGTCTGGGGGCAGACGGCAAGGATGGATTCGATCAGGACGGGAAGGTCCCTTCCGTTGAGGAGATCAAAGAGAAGCTGGCCCGTCCTAACTCCGAGCGCATCTTCTATCTTCGCTACGCCATGAAAACCGGGATCGATCTGGAAACCATTCACAGATTGACCGGTATAGATCCCTGGTTTCTACATCAGATGTTCCGGATCATCGAAGTTGAGAATGAAGTGGCCAAGTCGGGTGATTTCCTGCGGGAAGATCTGATCAGGAAAAGCAAAACATACGGGTTCTCGGATGTTCAGCTGGCGTATCTCTTGAACCGGGACGAGGACGGGATTCGAGCTTTGCGAAAGAAGCACGGCATAAGGCCGGTTTATAAACTCGTAGACACTTGTGCTGCCGAATTTGAGGCCCGTACCCCGTACTACTACTCCACCTATGAACAGGAGGACGAGGTCCGTGTCTCCGCCGGACCTAAGGTCATGATCCTGGGTGGAGGACCAAACCGGATCGGACAAGGGATTGAATTTGACTACTGCTGCGTGCAGGCCGCTTTTGCCCTGAAGGAAGAGGGTGTCGAGAGCATCATGGTCAACAGCAACCCTGAGACCGTAAGCACCGACTATGACACGTCTGACAAACTCTACTTTGAGCCTGTCACGAAAGAAGACGTCCTGAACATCGTGGAGGCTGAAGAGCCATCAGGAGTCATTGTACAGTTTGGAGGCCAGACGCCGCTCAATCTTTCGGCTGCCCTCTTTGAAGCCGGCGTACCTATCCTTGGAACGTCACCCAAAAGTATTGCGCTGGCCGAGAACCGGCAGCTTTTTAAGGATGTCCTGAAAAAGCTCAGTTTGAGGCAACCGGAAAACGGGACCGCTATGAGTGTGACAGAAGCCACGAGGGTTGCAGAGACGATCGGGTATCCTCTGATCGTACGGCCCTCATATGTCCTTGGTGGGCGGGCTATGCAGATCGTCTATGACCGGGCTTCTTTGGAGGCCTTTGCCCAGAAAGCCCTCCTGGCTTCCCAGGATCACCCGATCTTGATTGATCAATTCCTTGCGGATGCCATTGAGATAGACGTGGATGCCATTTCCGACGGGGAGACCACCGTTATCGGCGGAATCATGGAACACATCGAAGAGGCGGGCGTCCATTCCGGTGACAGCGCCTGCGTACTCCCTCCCCAAGGCCTTCCGCCGGCCCAATTGGAACAGATCAAGGCCCACACACGTGCCCTGGCCAAGGAACTCCATGTGGTCGGGTTGATGAATATACAATTTGCCATCAAGGGAGACGACATCTTTGTCCTGGAGGTCAATCCGAGAGCCTCCCGGACCATCCCATTTGTGAGTAAGGCCACAGGAGTCCCCCTGGCCAAGCTCGCAACCAAGGTAATGCTGGGACGCACCCTGGAGGAGCTGGGACTTACCCATGAGATAGAACCCGCTCACGTTTCCGTCAAAGAAGCGGTCTTCCCTTTTGATCGTTTCCCTGAGGTGGATGTGTTGCTGGGCCCTGAGATGAAGTCCACTGGGGAGGTCATGGGCATAGACAGTGACTTTGGGAAGGCTTTTGCCAAAGCGCAGCTGGCAGCCGGACAGCACCTCCCCACTGGAGGGTCTGTCTTTGTAAGTGTAAAGGATGCAGACAAGGACGAGGTCAATTCCCTGGTGCACCAGCTGCATGACCTGGGCTTTAATTTCCTTGCTACCAGGGGGACTTCTCGCTCCCTGGAAGACGCCGGTATACCAAACCGATTGGTGAAAAAGATCGCCGAAGGACGGCCCAATGTGACTGATCGCATCAAGAACGGGGAGATCCAGCTGGTGATTAACACACCCTCAGGTGAAGAAAGTGCAGGGAGTTCCCGGATCATTCGTCGCACGGTACTTCGGTATGGTGTGCCATATGCCACCACGCTCGCCGGTGCCTGTGCCATGGCTTCAGGTATTGAGGCCATGGCCAAACGGGGATTGGCTGTTCGATCACTTCAAGATTTTCATGAAGAGAGTGGACGATGGGCTCCGGCGGAATCTGGGGGCAAGTCGGAACCCGCGCATAACATGGCCACAGCATCGCTCAAGAAGGTGGGGTTGCAATGAGATTTCTTCACGGACCAAAAGAATCGTGCGGTATCTTTGGTGTATTTGGGCGCGATGATGCTGCGAAGTTGACCTATTTCGGGCTGTATGCCTTGCAGCACCGCGGACAAGAGAGTGCCGGCATCATCACTTCCACGGGGAAGTCGATCCACGAACACAAGGGCATGGGACTTGTCCCGGAGATTTTCAATGAAGAAATCTTGGACAGACTCCCCGGGCATATCGCCGCGGGGCACGTCAGATACTCCACCACGGGGTCTTCTGTTGTTAAGAATGCACAGCCCTTTGTAGCCTCCTATGCCGGCAGGACCCTTGCCATAGGCCATAACGGAAATCTGACGAATGCCAGGCAACTCAGGAACGAACTAGAAGAAAAAGGCTCCATTTTCCAAACCACGATGGACAGCGAAATCATCGTCCACCTCTTGGTCCGGAACCTAAAAGACGGCATGGAAGACGCCCTGGTTCAGGCCATGTCCAAGATTGAAGGGGCGTATTCGTGTGTCGTGATGACTCAAAATCAGCTCGTGGCCTTCCGAGACCCCAACGGATTTCGGCCGCTCTGTTTGGGAAAGCTCGACGGGGGGTATGTCGTTGCATCCGAAACATGCGCGCTGGATCTGATCGATGCGCAATACGTCAGGGACATTGAACCGGGCGAGATACTGATCATCAATGAAGATGGTCTGAAATCGCTCAAGCCCTTTGCCGAGCGGAGAAAGACCTTCTGCATTTTTGAGTTCATCTACTTTGCCAGACCGGACAGCAATATCTTTGGGCAAAATGTGTATTCTGTGCGAAAGAGACTCGGAAAGAAGCTTGCTCAGGAATATCCCCTTGAGGTGGATTTTGCAATGCCCTTCCCCGATTCCGGCAACTATGCATCGATTGGCTTCTGTCATGAGTCGGGTATCCCCATGGAGATGGGTGTCATCCGGAATCATTATGTTGGAAGGACTTTTATTGAACCCGCCCAATCCATGCGTGACTTTGGGGTTAAAGTCAAACTCAACCCCGTTCGAGAGATTCTGGACCAGAAACGTGTGGTGATTGTTGAAGACTCGATCATACGGGGTACAACAAGCAAGATGCGTATCAAGACCTTGCGGGAAGCAGGAGCCAAGGAAATCCACATGGTCGTGAGTTGTCCTCCTCATCGGTATCCCTGCTACTACGGTATTGACTTCTCAACTAGGGGGGAGTTGATTGCTTGTCAACATTCAGTTGAAGAAGTAAAGAACTTCATTGGGCTGGACAGCCTGTGCTATTTGAGTCTCCCCGGTATGCTTGAGGCCACCAGACTCGAAGAAAACGGCTTTTGTTTAGCCTGTTTTGATGGTAAGTACCCTATCCAACCAGACGAAGACTTTTCAAAGCTGTGCCTTGAGTAACTCATTTTCCCTTTTTATTGATTGTTGAGCGCTACGTATTGAGAGAAAGGAATCACCACGATGCCTCAGTTTGTATTTCAGGGTGCTAAGAAGATTGTATTTGGCGACGAAGCCGTCAACCAGGTAGCGGATGAGACCCGGGCCCTTGGTGGTAATAAGGTTCTACTTGTTCTTGACCAGGGCCTTGAGCGGGCCGGAGTGGCCCGGAAGGTGATCGCAGCCCTGGAGACCCATGACATTTCTTATGTGACCTATGATCAGGTCACTTCCGAACCTGAACCGACCCTGGCTGACAACGGGGCAGACTTGGCGAGAGAACAGGCATGTGACCTCGTTGTAGGCGTTGGCGGCGGGAGCAGTTTGGATGTAGCCAAGGCGATTGCCATGCTGGCGAAAAACGACGGAAAGGCTGAGGACTACATCGGCCTCGAGACCGTCCCGAATCCAGGCTTGCCCACAATCATGATACCTACCACGGCTGGTACGGGGAGTGAGGTCACCTTCACTGCTGTCTTCACCATGCGCGAAAAAAAGAAAAAAGGCGGGATCAACAGCCGCTTTCTATATCCTGACCTGGCCCTGCTGGATCCATTACTCACACTCAGTTTGCCACCCAACATCACAGCGACCACTGGCATGGATGCCCTGACACACGCCATTGAGGCCTTTACCTCCTTGCAGTCAAACCCGATGAGTGATCTCGTAGCCAAGGAGGCGATTGGGCTCGTTGGGGCCAACCTGAAGAGGGCGTTTGACAGGGGCAACGATTTGGAGGCCAGGAGAGAGATGCTCCTGGCCAGTCTTTTGGGGGGGCTTGCGTTGGCGAGTGCGGGCGTAACGGCATGCCATGCCCTGGCGTATCCTCTGGGCGCTTTTTTTGATATTCCGCACGGCCTGGCCAATGCGGTCCTTCTGCCGTACATTATGGCGTACAACGCGGGAAGCGTAGAAGCGAAATTCGCACAAATTGGATCATTACTAGGGGCCGACGGGCCTGATAGTGGAACAAAGACCCTGGCTGAATCAGGGGTCAATATCGTAAGGGGTCTTTCCAGGGACATTGGTATTCCCGAGCGGCTCCGGGAACTCAACGTGCCGGAGTCGGATATCGAAAATATGGCTGAGATGGCAATGACCGTTGCACGGCCCATTGAAAACAATCCGAGGGAAATGACCAAGGAAGCAGCCATAGGGATTTACCAGGAGGCGTTCTAGACAGGAGGCGTTCTATGCCAGGCTTTGAAGTCTTTGGTGAAGAGGAAAAGCAGCAGATTTTGGAGGTGCTGGAAACAGGGGTTCTGTTTCGGTATGAATTTGCTGAGAAGAGAAAGGGCGTATACAAAGTCGCTGAATTCGAAAAGCGATTTGCCGAATACTGCGGGGCCAAGCACGCCCAGGCCGTGTCATCGGGAACAGCGGCGCTTCGTGTGGCCATGGCCGCCCTGGGGATCAGCCCCGGTGATGAAGTCATCACCCAGGGGTTTACTTTTGTGGCCACGTGGGAGGCCATTCTGGACGCTGGTGCCATCCCGGTTTTCGCGGAGGTGGACGAGAGCCTCACAATGGACCCACAAGACCTCGAGCAAAGGATAACCCCTCGGACTAAAGCGATTATGCCGGTTCATATGCTCGGAGCTCCGGCCCGGATAGAGGAGATCGTGGCAGTTGCCGAAAAGCACGGTATCCCTGTAATTGAGGATACTGCGCAAGCATGCGGGGGAATGTTTGAAGGTCGCGGGTTGGGCACGTTTGGCACTATGGGCATCTTCTCTTTTGATTCGGTGAAGACGATTACAACGGGCGAAGGGGGCATGATCGTTACAGATGATCCTACGCTTTATCAGAACTGCTCAGAATATCACGACCATGGCCATGACCATAACCCGGAGCTGGACCGCGGGTTGGAGAGCCGGCGGTTTATCGGAATGAACTACCGGATGGCCGAGCTTCAGGGGGCGATTGGGCTGGCCCAACTGGCAAAACTGGATTACATCATTTCTGAACAGAGAAAACATAAGACAGCGATAAAGGCTGCTCTTAAAGAGGTTGACGGGGTGACCTTTCGTGATATCCCGGATCCGGAAGGGGACACCGCGACCTTCCTTGCCTTCTTTCTCCCTGATGGAGAAGCCGCGAGGAGATTCAACGGTGTCTTGGCCGATGAGAAGGCAGGCGCTATTTACTTTAAAGACAACACGTGGCACTTTTATCCTAAATGGGAGCATATGCTGCAGGGTCTGACCCTGTGCCGAACCGGATGGCCGTTCAAGAGGAGCCAGGGGGAAGATTTGAGCTATGCACCGGACGGCCTCCCAAAGTCAGAGGCCGTCTTTGACAGGCTTCTCGTGTATCCGATTCCCGTGAAGATGGCCGATGATCGCCTTGAGACAATCATTGCGGCCATTCGTAAAGCAGCAAGTGCACTTTGAGAAGGGGCGTGATTAATTCTTTCCCACTTGTCTGGAAACAGCCATGAAGATTGTAGCAATCATTCCCTGCAGGTATTCCTCCACACGGTTTGAGGGTGATACAAAAACCCTTTGGCCGATTCTTGGCAAGCCCATGATCCAGTGGGTCTATGAAAGAGCCAAACATGGCGATTTTCTGACTGACGTGGTAGTTGCCACTGACCATAAGGAAATCTACGCGTGCGTGGAGGGCTTCGGGGGCCGGGTCCTGATGACCGATTCAAAACATCGATCGGGTTCGGATCGCGTGGCAGAGGCAGCCCAAACCTTTGGCCTGGAAGACGAAGACATTGTAATCAACATCCAGGGCGACCAGCCGGCCTTTGAGCCCGAGTGTCTGTCTGAGGTTGTCTCGCCACTTATGGAAGACCCTGAGCTTGTCATGACCACGCTGATTTACCGCATCACTGATCCAGCTGAAATTCCCAATCCCGATCACGTAAAATGCGTCTTTGACGAACAGAACGTTGCCCTCTACTTTTCTCGCTCTACCATCCCTTTTAATCGTGACGGTGCGGACTCAGTCGATTTCTTCAAGCACCTGGGCATATATGCCTACCGAAATCACTTCTTGCAGCATTTTGCGTCCCTTCCTTCAGGCACGCTGGAGAAGATTGAGAAGCTTGAACATCTGCGGGCCATGGAATATGGTTATCGAATCAAGGTCGTGGAAACCCGCCACGATTCCCCGGAGGTTGACCGGGTTGAACATGTCCGTAAAGTTGAGGCTTTTCTGAAGGGACAACATCCGTAGATTTGCTATCCATGATTAGAAGTAGTTTCAAGAAAGGTTCCGATAGCTGGCGGTCTGCGTTTCAACTGGCCGGCCTGCATCAACCACAAGTCATGATACTCAGGCAAATAAAGACATTTCTTAGGAGAAAAGGGCTTACCGGCCTGTACGTGGGAAGGTGCCTGCAGACCGTGCCGGAAGGCTCGGTGGTCCTCTTTCCATACAGACCCGCTGTGCTGAACTGTGGGATAACAGGGGTTCTCGCCTTTAAGAAGCGATCTGATGAAAAAGTAGACTCTCCGATACCGACGCTGGAACAGAGGGTTCAGAGCCTTTCCGAATACACCTGGGAGACGATCCAAAAAAAGGGGCTGGAAACGGAAGCAGACTACCTTGGCGGGGAAGAGCTTCTGGGTGAGATTAAGCACCTTTGCAGAGACCTGAAGACCGCAGACGGTTTCTGTGAGATCTATTCTTCGAAAAGCCAACAGGATCAGATTTCCACCCTGTGGGACACCTTTCAAAAGCTGATCGAGACCGAAGAGCAGGCCCGTATCCGAAACACAGGGCATCTTGCGCCCGAGGAATATGTAGTCATAAGCCGCCGGGTCGTTGCGTTGAAGGACATATCATGGTCTTTGAAACACGAGCTTCTGGATAATATCGAAAAGGTAGGACTTCTTGGAAGATTCGAGCAATATGATGAAGCCCCGCTTGCCGTGAAGCAACTCATGGGGATCAACCTGGTTTTCAACAACCTTGATCGTCTCGAAGTCAGGGGAAGAGACTCAGCCGGGATATCGCTCTTTTTCCAGCTTGATAAACCGGTGTTTTCACAGTTTCAGGAGAGCTTGAAAGAGGCATCCCTCATTGACGAGTTAGAGACCAGACAGGCGGGTCAAGTTCTGATGAATCGCAGCATCAGGATCACAAATCGGGATTCCGAAGTCTCTATAGTCTTTACCTACAAGGTTGCAGCCGAGGTAGGAAGTCTCGGGGACAATGTGAGGTATCTGCGAACGCAGGTTCGAGAAGATGAAATATTTCAGCACCTGATCAGGATTCCCCATCTCCATCAGACCATGGTGGGCCACACCAGGTGGGCATCGGTTGGGGAGATTACGGAGGCCAACTGTCACCCTGTGGACAATTTTGGGGTGACTCCGAAAGGGATCGATGAAGGAGACCACGCTGGTACCCCTGGCCGGGATTCGACCGGGACCATTCACGTTTGTCTAAACGGAGATATTGACAACTACCAGAGTTTGAAGCTGGAGTACGAGAAAGAAACGGGTAAATCGATCGCCAGCGCCATTACCACGGACACAAAAATCATTCCTCTTCAAATAGAGAGGCACCTGCAGCAAAACAAGACGCTCCAGGAATCTTTCCGCCTGGCTGTGAATGACTTCGAGGGTTCTCACGCTATTGCTATGCACAGCGATCTTGATCCCGGAAAGATTTTCCTTGCGCAGAGAGGGAGCGGGCAGGCGGTGTTTGTGGGGATAGCCAAAGACCACTATGTGCCGGCCTCCGAGATCTACGGGTTTGTGGAGGCGACGGCCCGCTACGTCAAGCTGGATGGTGCAAGCACGGATGAGGACCCGTCCCGTCAGAGCCGTGGTCACATTTTTGTGTTGGATCAGGATAAGGCTGGAGGGGTTGAGGGCATCCAGGCCATTGCTTATGATGGAACGCCCATTGAACTCTCCGAAAAAGACATTAGAGAGACAGAAGTCACGTCAAGAGATATCGACCGTCAGAACTACCCCCACTATTTTCTGAAAGAGATCTCAGAGTCCCCGGGGTCTGTGGAGCAGACGGTTCAAAGTCGCGTGAGTATCCTTGAAAGAAACGGCAAGAGATATCCCGAGGTCGTGCTGGACGATTCGGTCATTCCTCCTCGCCTGCAGAAGGCGTTAGAGAAAGCAGATATCCGCAACATCTTTTTCATAGGGCAAGGCACGGCAGGGATTGCCGCTTCAGGGTGTTCCGGGCTGCTGAGTTACTACCTGAAAGGGACAGATATCCGGATTGGTTCTTTCAGGGCCTCCGAATTCAGCGGATTCATGGTCGATGACGCCCTCGAGGATACCCTGGTCGTCGCCATCACGCAATCCGGGACCACCACCGATACGAATCGTGCAATTGACATGGCAAGAGAGCGAGGCGCATTCACCCTGGCCATTGTCAACAGACGAGACTCTGACATAACCTTCAAGGTGGACGGAGTACTCTATACGAGCACAGGCAGAGATATTGAAATGTCCGTTGCCTCGACCAAGGCCTACTATTCTCAGGTTGCAGCAGGAAGCATCCTGGGTCTGAAACTTGCGCAGTTGACCGGCAGCAGAACAGACGATTTTGTCCTTGCCGAGATTGAGCATCTTTTGCGAATTCCCGCTGACATGAAAACAGTGCTGGCAAAACACGAAGAGATCGGACGGTCGGCGCGGGAGCTGGCCGTTACCAAGACGTACTGGGCTGTGGTTGGAAGCGGTCCGAACAAGGTGTCTGCTGATGAGATCCGTATCAAACTGAGTGAACTCTGCTACAAGACAATCTCTTCAGATGTTGTGGAAGATAAAAAGCACATTGATCTTTCATCAGAGCCCCTCATCTTTGTGTGCGCAGCCGGAAACCGGGATGATGTTGTTAGCGACATTGTCAAAGATACAGCAATATTTAAGGCTCACAAGGCTGTGCCTATTGTGGTAACCACAGAGAGTGAAAGGCGGTTTGATCCATATGCCGATGTCGTGATCCGGGTCCCTGAAGTCAAGGAGCGCTTTGCACCCATCATCAATACCCTTGCCGGTCACATCTGGGGATATTATGCAGCCCTCGCCATCAACGAGGAATCCCGGTTTCTCTTTGATTTCCGCAGGCAGATGAATGACCACGTTGCCGAATCCATTGACCAGGACATGGACGTTTACGAGATTGTGCTGGATGAGGGCTTTCGAGAGAAGGTATTGCGGTTTTACACGGCCTTCAAGGAAAGGATGAGGCGGGGCAGGTATGCCACGGCCATGGGACTCAACATGGCATCAGACCTGACGCTCCTGCTAAAGTACCTGTCGGGAAGGCTCCCCATGTCAGACTTTGAGTTTGACTTCGGTAGGAAGGGGACCGCACCCAATATGCTGACCGCCTTCTTTGAGTGCCTGGGAGAAATCATCAATACCATGGCCAGGCCGATTGATGCCATTAAACACCAGGCCAAGACAGTAACAGTTGGCACAAGCAGGATTGTAGAAAGGGTAGAAGGCCTTCTTTTCGAGGCGCTACAGGATCATGGGTTCAGCAAAAGTCAGCTAACGAACATGAATGTTCTCGTTTTGAAGCGTTTGCAGGAAGTGGTTGCGGAGATTTTGGGGACTACCCTGTACAGCATAGAGGGTCTGAACTACCTGGGAGAGCCTGTTGAGGATTCGACCATCCATGTCATCAAAAAGGATGGGAGTGCCGCGGGGCTGACCTCGCGGGTTGAGACGGACAATAGGCTGCTGGGCACCAAGCGCACTATTGTAAAGAACGGAAATGTTTTTATCGGCAAAGGGAGAAGGGACGACCGAAGTATCCTGGCCGTACCGGTACTGTCCACCGGTACCAAGATTGACCGCCTTGCGTTGTATAACGTGGCATTCAGAAAAGAAGTGGAGCTTGAAAAGAAGATCGCCGCCCTGGGCGGTAAGTTTCACCACATCCGTAATATTGTCGAAGAGACGAGCATTGCCTGGAAAGATGTATACCTCGACCTTCTTGAGATTGAAGACCTTTTCGGGATGTCTGCCGAAAAGATTGCTGAATCAATTGTCAACCGACTGAACAGTGCGGGTTCATCCTAAACAGATGCGGAATGAGTCGAATGCGGAGCGAGTCGAATGCGGGGATGTTTTGCGCCAGGCTTCACTTCGTGCCAAGCCGTAAGGCGCAATGCGGAGTGCGGGGATGTTTTCAAGCCGTCCAGTCTTCGCATAAAGCTACGCCACGGCAGGCAGGCGCAATTCGGAATGAGTCGAATGCGGAGTGCGGGGATGTTTTGCGCCAGGCTTCACTTCGTGCCAAGCCGTCAGGCGCAATAGAAAAGCTCAAAGGCAAAACGGAAAAACGTTTTTAACTTTAGGCACCCTGGCCCAGACCTGGCATGCTATCATGGTAGGCTGAGCGGGGCTCGTAACACCTATAGACTTAGCTGGTGG
>JAQBAU010000032.1:0-9137 GCA_032126655.1 Desulfobacterales bacterium | reverse complement strand
TGAACTGATAGGGCAACGAGTTCATGTCGCCACCATGATCCGCCGCCTCCGACCCGGAGTATTGGAGTGATAAGAACACGGAGTATTGGAGTATTGGAGTACTGGAGTGATGTAAAGACCAAAGCAAATTGCGTGGCAAGTTCCGCGGTCTTTTTCCACTATTCCATTACTCCATCACTCCAACACTCCAGGTTCTTTATTACTCCAATACTCCGTTTTTTTGTTACTCCAACACTCCAACTGGGCACTACTCGTATCTCCTCTTGTAGGCCTCATGGATGACTACGGCCGGATGTTGTTGGACACTGTACCTTTTGGGCGGGAGAATCCGGTGCATCCTTTCAAGCCTGCCGATCTTCTCCAAGCGGTTGTAGATGAGTGTCCAGGCACAATCCTTTTCCGGGTCCACCTCGCACTTGCCATGCCTTGCCCCGCCGCAGGGGCCGTTGACCAACCCCTTTGCACACATCGTCACCGGACAAATCCCTCCGGTTTCCGCCAGAACGCAATCGCTGCATGAACGGCACCTCTCGGTCCAGATACCGGGACCTTCCGCTACACCGATGAACGTCGTATTCAGGGCTGGGACAACGACCTTGTGGTCAAACACGTCGCTTAGCAGTTGCACCCCTGCGCCACAAGCCGTGGACAGAATGAGGTCGTATTCGTCCACACTCACTTTGTCTTTTACTTCGTCAATGAACTCCCGGTCACACTGCCGCTCAATGGTGAGTTGGTCAACCTGAGCATCCTGGTCTTCCAAGGCCAGAGCCATCTTCAGCTGCGATGCAAGGATGGCCACCTCTTTTTCCCCGCCGGCCAGACACACAGCGACACAGGTGCCGCACCCAAGAATCAGTATCTTCTTTGAGTCGGAAACCAGTTCCTTGATCTCATCAAAAGGTTTTCTCTTGGCTACAATCATTGATGCCACTCCCGGTTTGGTGATTAGTCACTTGCCGGATTCTTGATATGCCGGCGAAAACATGCCACGTGGGTTATGGCCGCATGAAATACACATAATATGGGGTACCCAGGATCAGACAACTGCCAGTAAACCAGTTAATACTGACATTAAGAATGCCCTTTTATTCCCTACAAACTTACCCACCGGAACGGGTTTGGGCCCAATTGCTTGGCCCTTTCGGTCATGATCTCGACGGCCTCTGCAAACAGAGGGGCATCTGAGGCCCCGATGTGAAACATCTCCAGACGTTCCCCTCCGAGGCCAAGCTCATCCAGAAGCGTCTTTGTGTACTCAACGCGTTCTTTGGCTCTTAGATTTCCTTCCAGGAAATGACAGCCGCCCATCTCTCATCCGCCCACGAACACTGCGTCGGCACCGGCCTCAAAGGCCTTCAGAATATGGATAACTTCTACCTTGCCGGTGCAAAGGTATTTGACGACACGCACTGTGGGCGGGTACTGCAGGCGCTGAGACCCAGCCATGTCGGCAGCGGTATACGTGCAGTAGGTACAGACAAAGGCCTCGATCTTACAGTCCGGGCCCTCTCCGGAGGATTCTTTGGATTCTATTTGTGATTCGTTCTCTTCCATGATTGCTCTTGCGAACTAATACAATGCGCAGATCTTGGCGATGAACTGGTCGTCCTTGTTGTGTCCCACCTCAATGGCTCCGCGAGGGCAGGCCGTGGCGCAATTGCCGCATCCCTGGCAGGCAGCTGCGTCAATCACGATGACCCCTTCCTGTTCATCCACGCGAGGCACGCCGTACGGGCATGTTCTCACACAGGTCAGGCATATGGCACATTTTGTGCCGTCCACTTCGGCTACGGCACCGCCAACATACAGCTGCTTCTGCGAGAGCACCGTGCAGGCCCTTGATGCAGCGGCTTTGGCCTGGGCGATAGCCTCATCGGCAAACTTGGGCATGTGGGCAAGCCCGCACAGGAATATCCCTGAGTTGGCAAAATCAACAGGTCTTAGCTTCAGGTGGGCCTCAGAGAAAAAGCCGTCCTGGTCCGTGGGAAGCTTAAACACGTCAGCCACCTGTTTACTTCCCGGATGGGGCCTGACGGCTGCACTCAAAACCAGAAGGTCGGGCTCAAAGATAACTTCAGACCTCAGGTTTTGGTCGAATACTTTGACCTGTGGCTTCCCGTCCACGTCACTGACTTCAGGCTTTTGCCTCAGGAAGTATCGCAGAAACCGCACCCCGCGTTCCCGCGCCTCTTTGTAGAAAAGCTCTTTGAACGAGAAAGTCCGCATATCGCGATACAACACATAGACGTTGATTTCTGGGTTCAGTTCTTTGAGTTTAAGGCTGTTCTTTACAGCCGTGGTGCAGCAAATGCGGCTACAGTAAGGGTGGTCTTCATCCATGCAACCCACGCACTGGATCATGACCAGATTCTTAACCTCTTTCAGGCTTTCGGGTTCGAGGGCAATGCGGCGTTCAAGCTCCTTCTGTGTGATCACGTGCTCGTTTTTACCATGCAGATACTCCGTTGGCTGATACTCTGAGCCCCCTGTTGCCACAATCACAGCCCCGTAAGATATGTCTTCGTTCTGGCCGTCTACCAAGATGGTGCTCTTGAATTCGCCGAGATGTCCGCCGTAGTTCTTTACAACCGCATTGACATAGACGGTAATTAATGGATGGGCTTCGACCTTCTTGATGATCTCTTGAACATATTCTGCCGGCCTCGTTCCGTCTTCAGTGTAGTAAAGAGTTCTGGCATTTCCGCCCAGTTGGTCGGATTTCTCCACCAAATAGGTCTTGAACCCCTGCTCCGCTAAGGTCAGCGCAGCTGTCAGGCCGGCCAGGCCGCCTCCAATTACCAGACCCTTCTGGATAACGTCAAAGGGAAACTCGTATAGGGGCTCGAGCTCCTCCGCTCGCGCTATTGCCATACGTACGAGGTCCTTGGCCTTGGCGGTTGCTCTTTCCGGTTCAAAGGTGTGCACCCAGGAACTCTGGTCTCGCACATTCGCCATCTCAAAGAGGTACTTGTTGAGTCCTGCCTCACGGATCGTGTCCTGGAAAAGGGGTTCGTGGGTCCGCGGCGTGCAAGAGGCCACGACGACACGATTGAGTTGGTGCTCTTCTACCACGGCCTTCATTTCCTCTTGCGAATCGGTTGAGCAGGTAAAGAGATATTCGTGTGCAAAGACCACATTGGGCAGTGTCTTGACATATTCGGTTACCTCACCGACATTAATCGTACCGGCTATGTTGATGCCGCAGTCACAGAGAAATACGCCGATGCGGGGTTCTTCGCCGGTGATGTCACGCTCCGCAGGATAGGGTTTTTCTTTGACCAACGTGCCCCTTGCTTCTGCAAGGAGGCTGGTGGCCGCCGCCGCCGCCGTGCTCCCGTCAACGACTGAGATCGGGATGTCCTTGGGGCTCTGAATCGCTCCGCAAGCAAACACCCCGGGGGTCGAGGTTGAGACGGTATCGAGCGGCTGGGTCTTACAATAGCCGTATTGATTTAGCTCAATGCCGAGCTTTTCAGCCAGTTCCAGAAAAGCGGGATCAGGCCTTAGCCCGATCGATAGGATGACCATGTCAAAGATTTCGGTCTGAATCTCGCCCGACTCGTCTATGTAGGAAAGATCGAGATCATGCGACTGCGGGTTTTGCAGCACCCTTGAGATCATTGATCTTACGTATCGGACGCCCCCTGTGGTTCTGGCCCGATTGTAGTAACGCTCAAACCCCTTTCCCGGGGCACGCATATCAATATAGAAGATGGTGGGTTCGATCTCCCGGTCGTGTTCTCTGGAGATCATCGCCTGCTTGGTCGCATACATGCAACACACATACGAACAATACTCGCAGCCAATGGAAGCGTCGCGCGATCCCACGCACTGAATCCACGCTATCTTTTTCGGCTCAGTGGAGTCAGAAGGCCGCTGTATATGCCCCCTGAACGGACCGCCGGCTGAAAGAACGCGCTCATATTCAAGACTCGTGATCACATTGGGGTAGCGCCCATAGCCGTATTCGGGCTTCAAACGGGCGTCAAATGGCTCAAAACCGGTAGCCATGATCACGGCCCCGGCGTCAATCTCAATGATCTCGTCCTTCTGATCAAAGTCTATCGCTCCCGGGCCGCACATGACTTCGCAGACCTTACAAGCCCCCGTGTTTAAGTGGACACACGTCTTCGGATCAATCTGGGGCACATTGGGTGTGGCCTGAGGAAACGGGATGTTTACTGGTTTGCGAGGGCCCATCCCCCGGTTGAATTCCGAGGGGATTATCTCGGGTTCCCTGTCTACAATGTCTGCGAGTTTGATGTGGCCCGTTGGACAGACAAAGGCACAGGCGCCACAAGTTCGGCATACCTCGGATTGGAGGTGAAACGGCGTGTCCACCTGCATTTCTATGCCCCGTCCTGTGAGGCTGATAGCACTGACCCCCATCCGCTCCTCACACATACGGGTGCATAGCCCGCACAGGATGCAGTCATCTGTCTCCAGCTCAAAGCGTGGTTTCTCTATGCCGTACTCCTTGGCCAGGTCCTGGAGCAGCTTTACATTCGGACATCGGGCAAGCAACAGCTCCACGATCATCCGCCGTCCCTGGATGACCCTTTCACTGTCGGTCTGAACTTCCATGCCCCGCCAGATCGGATAATTACAGGAGGTGACCAGTCGCGTCCTTCGCCCGTCAAAGACTTCCACTGTGCAGAGTCTGCACGCCCCGGCAGGACTCAACGCCTTGTGATAACAGAGGGTGGGGATATAGATGTTGTGCTGCTGGGCAGCCTGAAGAATCGTCTGGCCTTCTTCAGCCACGATGTCTCTGCCGTTGATCTTGAAATTGATCATGAAAAGACTTGCCTGCCTGTTAAGTTTGATGCAGTGACAGTCCGAGGGGCACACTGCTGCTGCCTGATCCTCTCGGACCGCGATTTAGGTCACCCCCCCACTAAGGATAGAACTGGGGTGACATCTGACCGTTGGTCAACGGTGAGCCTAATCCGGAGGGCACCGCATTGAATGAAAACCAGGGGCACTTCTACGACTTCAAGTGCAAGAAATTTTTTTAAAGGTAACGTGGTGTTTTGTCAAGGAGATTGTTGTTGCTGCGCCTGCAACTGTTTCGGGGTGTCGACATCTGCGACACAAAAAAAGACCCTGCCAATACGGCAAGGTCCTTTTCGTTTTCCAATTGTCGTTGTGAACCAAGGAATGCCTGAGTGTCGCTTCCTATGCTGCCAGTTTGAGGCTCCTTTCTACGGCATGGTGAAGTTCATCCGGCGTAAAAGGTTTGGGCACGTAGTCGGCAGCCCCGAGCTTTATAGATTCGACCGCCGTTTCCACAGTAGCGTAACCGGTGATCATGACGACCGGAACGATCGGATGTTCCTCCCTGATGATTTCAAGCAACTCCAGACCCCTGACCCCCGGGATCTTCATGTCGAGCAATATCATATCCACTGGCCTTTCTGACAAGATCTCCATGGCCGCTCCGGGTGTTTCGGCATGCTCCACATGATAGCCCCTGGGTTTGAGGATCTTCCTAACGCTGTTTCCCACCACGACTTCATCGTCAATGACTAAGATCTCAGGAAGCACAACTGGTAACTCTTCAGGCACATCTTCCCAATTCACCAAAGGCATCCCTGAACTGTCCAGGGCCTTGGCATAGGCCGGGCTGGCATATTTGGCCACCTCGTCATAGTCAAACGGCAGATCTATGTCTATTGCAGACTGGCCAATTTCTTCCGCCAGCATCCTGGGTCTGCCTTGAGCCTTCGACTGAGCCTTCTTGATCTTAGGGCACACGCCCTCCTTGGTTTTGCAGGATTTTCCCTTCTTCCCGTAAATGTCACATTCCATCTTCCCTGTGGGGCAAAACGCGGTCAGGGTTCCACCTTTTCCCAGGTGAATCGGTATCACTTTTGCCGAGGCGGTTTCTTCCAGGGCCTCATCCACTTTTTCCCTGAGCTCATCCGGCGTGAACGGTTTGGCTATGTAATCAAATGCCCCAAGCCTCGTCGTCTCCACGGCTGTTTCGATCGAGGGGTACCCCGTCACCATGACAACACCGAGATGGGGCCACCTTTCCTTTATGATTCCAAGGAGTTGTATGCCGTTGACCTGAGGCATCATGATATCCAAGAGGACCAGTTCGAATAACTCCTTTTCAAGTTTGTTCAGGCCATCGTCAGCACTGAGGGCTAGGTCAACTTTGAATCCCTTCCTGGCAAGGATTTTCTCAATGCTCCTACCGGCCGTTACCTCATCATCGACTACCAGTATTTTGGCTGCTGATGTATCCATATGCGTGCCCTCCTTCTGATCTATGTAATCAACCATTGTTACTCACACTAAGGGCAATCTCCGTGCCAAAAGGGGTCAAAGGCATAACGCGTTGAAAATACAGCTAAAAGTGTTTCCGGGCACAACGCCTCGTTGCCGAATAGCGTATAGCTTTTCTATACACTATTCGTGGCGAACGGGTATTTGTTTAGTAATATTTGATCCTTAAGGAGCGTATAGAACAAATATACACTGTATTTCTGGGGGCTTTCATAGGGTGTTCGGCTGTCGGGATAGTCTGGAAATTTAGGCTTGTGAATTATGGGAGGGGTTATTGCCTGAGTTGTCTGGCCACGATGCCGTGTTTTGTCATAAGGCCCTGAAAATTCGTGCGTTGCATGCCAACATCCTTTGCTGCCCTGGTTACATTCCAGCCATTCCTTTGCAGCGCCTGGACAAGGAAATCCTTCTCCACCTTTTCAACGGTTTTCAGCCTCAGTTCTTTCTTGAGCCGCTTCAGTTCGACGTTTGTCCTGGGTGTCACAAAAGGGGCTTCTTGACGTTCCCCGAATTCGGGCAGGTCTTTGTAAATGAGCTCATCTCCTTCTGAAGCGATGATAGCTGCCTGTATGACATTTTCGAGTTGCCGGACGTTGCCAGGCCACGTGTACTGAGACAGGGCGGCCATGACGTCTCTTGAAATGGACTTGACGGGTCTTCCAAAATCTTCTGTGTAGCGTTTTAGAAAGTGGTAAGCCAGGAGGGGGATGTCGGACCTGCGATCACGCAACGGTGGCACACTTATGGGATAGACAAATATCCTGTAGTAGAAGTCTTCGCGAAGCGTTCCTTCGGAAACCATGGTCTTCAGGTCTCTGTTGGTTGCAAAGACGAGCCGCACGTCTACGCTCCGTGTCTGAGTTGCTCCCACGGGCAGGAATTCCCTCTCTTGCAGGAAACGAAGCAGTTTACTCTGCACTTCCGTATTGATGTTGCATATCTCGTCCAAAAAGACGGTGCCGCCATTTGCCACCTCGAACACTCCGGGCTTGTTCCTGGTGGCTCCCGTAAAAGCCCCCTTCACGTGACCAAAGAGTTCGCTTTCCAGAAGTGTGCCTGACAGAGCGGCACAGTCCACCGCAAAGAATCTCCGTCCCTTGCGTTTGCTCGATTTATGTATGGCTTGAGCGATCAGTTCTTTGCCTGTGCCGCTTTCTCCGACGATTAGTACATTGCTGTCTGTTGGGGCGACCTTCTCGATCATACGGAAGACGGTTTCCATCTTCGGGCTTTCGGCGATAATGCCCTGGAAGGCGCTGGTAATGGCAGGCTGAGTGGCAAGTTCTCGATCTCCTACAATGGCTTCCCTTTCTGCAATTGCTTTGTTCAACACAGCCCTGAATTCGGCGGGCGTGAACGGTTTTGGGAGGTAGTCAAAGGCCCCAATCTTCATTGTTTCGACAGCTGATGCGACCGTGGCATAACCCGTAATGATTACAACGACGACGTCAGGATCCCTCGTCTTGATGAATCGGAGCACTTCCATGCCGCCCATCTCGGCCATTTTCAGGTCGGTAAAGACAATGTCATACGGAGTTTCTTCCATCATGCCGAGGGCTTTATGTCCACTCAGGGAATAAGTCACCTCGTATCCTGCCTTCTGAATAATCTTCTGGCAGCTCTTGCAGACCGTGAGGTCATCGTCAATGACAAGTATTTTCATTTTTCACCCAACAGGCAGCTCAATGGTAAAGGTTGTCCCTCTTCCCGCCTGACTTTCAAAGGAGATGAGCCCTCCATGCCTCTGAATAATGCCGTGGGATATGGACAACCCCAGGCCGGTGCCAGTCTCTTTGGTCGTGAAGAAGGGATCGAAGAGTTTCAACTTTATGTCTTCCGGGATCCCGCGCCCGGTATCCTTTATGCGCAACAGAATGGTTCGCGCATTCTCATCATACGAAGTCTCCAGCCGAATCTCCCCATCTCTTTCTATCGACTCCATGGCATTCATCAGTATATTAACGATGACCTGCTGGAGCTGGTCTTTGTCGAGTCTGATCAAGGGCACCTCATTGGCAAGGTTTGTCTCGATGGTGATATTCTTGAATGAAAACTGTTTCCTGACGAGGCCTACGACACTGGAGACGATCTTGTTCAAGTCTGATTCCACCTTTGCCGGGGCCTCCTGCCTGGCAAATTCCAAAAGCCCTCTAACGATCTCACGGCACCTCAGGGTCTCGTCGGCGATCTCCTTTATATCTTCATACATAGGGTCGTCTTCATTCAATTCTTCCAACAGCAGCATGCTATTGGTCAATACTGCGGTCAGCGGATTGTTTATCTCGTGGGCAACGCCCGCAGCCAGCTTGCCAACAGAGCTGAGTTTTTCCTGCTCGAACAGCATCTCCTGCGTCTTGATTTCGCCGGTAATGTCGCGGGATATTTCTACGATGCGCGATACCTTCCCGTTCTCAATAACAGGGTAAGCCGAGACTGAGTGGTAGATCGTGTTGCCGTTGCTATCTATGTGTTTGTGCTTGGTGTGGTGTGGTCTATGCGTCTTGATGACCTCGGCTACAGGACACATCCCTTCGTCTGGTCCAGTAGGTCTGTCTTCCCCGTAAAGAACTTTATAGCAGTATTTTCCAATGACCTCTTCTTTTGGCCTTTTCAGCTTTTTCAGCAAAGGGGTGTTTACCCGCAGAATCTCGTATTCCGGACTAATGACCAGGATCCCTTCCTGAATACTGTCCAGAACGGTATCCAAGAATCTTCGTGTATTGATCAGTTCTTTTTGAATATTCAGTAGATCGTAGAATACGTTGGAAGCAACCGCGTCAAGGACCGGAACCCGGGACTTCTTTTTGACTAAGATGCCAATCAAGACATCTCTTCTGCCA